>JBBTWL010000068.1:0-11337 GCA_038062775.1 Patescibacteria group bacterium
TCATTGCGAGACATCGGGAGATTCGAAAGGCGGACCCCGAAGCTTTAGCGAGGGGGAGCCCGGGTAGGAGCCACACAATATTTTCATGCGAAGCAATAAAAATATTGATGTGAGCTGACACCGAATCTCCTCGGGTCCACCCAACGAAACATCAGCGGAAAACGATTGACCTCGCCCGCGCCTTTGGCGCGGGCGCGGAGCGATTTTGCGGAATTTCGTAAAGAACAGAGATGAATTATCCTCATGTATTTTAAGTGTTCCTTGCTATACTTATGGAGTGAAAGAAGTTTCACTCCAGGTTCTTTCTTCACCCGGGTGTACGCATTGCGCGGCATTTGAAGATTTTTGGCACTCTATAGAGAAAGATTGGCCGAACGTAAAGCATGAGGGGATTAGTATTTTGGACACAAAAGGTCAAGAATTGGCGCAGAAACACATGATTTTTTCTTCTCCGGGGATTTTTTTGAACGAAGAGCTTATTTTTACCGGAGGCCACGACAAGGAAAAATTTCTCGCCAAACTCAAAGAGCTTTCGGGGGCGTAAATAAGAGAGATTAGAAAAGACAAAGAAAAAAACAAAGAACGAGAAGTTATGCAAAGCAGTACCTTAAAAAGAATTCTCATCGGCTCCACCATAGGGCTTTTTGTGGTTATCGATTTCGGAGTGCTCTGGCTTCTTTTCGCCGCCCCTTCAAATCCGGAAGGTTTTGGCTGGTATCTCTTTGCCTTTGCGGCGGGGCTTTCCATGATTGTTCTTCCTTGCACGCTTCCTTTGGCTTTTGTCATTGTTCCACTTTCCATGGGGAAGGGAGTAACGAAAGGCGTCGGAACAGCCCTCTTTTTTGGTCTTGGAGTGGTCGTTACTCTTTCTTTATATGGAATTGCGGCGGCCTTGGTGGGGAAAGCCGCCATAGGAAGTCTCGGAGCGCCTCTTGAATTGGTCAAAAATTGGGTCTACTTTATTGCGGGTATTTTTGCTTATACGTTTGCCTTGGCGGAAGTGGGGCTCGCGAAGTTTCATATGCCGACCTACAAGGGGGCGGCTCCGGCATTTATCCAAAAACAGCAGGATTTCTTCAAAGCCTTTCTCCTTGGGCTTTTCCTTGGAAACATTGGAGTCGGATGTCCGCATCCGGCGACCCCGCTTATTCTCATTGAAATCGCCTCAAGCGGAGACGTGTTGTATGGGTGGACGCTTTTTATGGTTCATGCCATCGGACGAATTCTTCCCCTTCTTCTTCTTGCTTTCCTTGGAGTGATGGGGGTCAATGGTCTCAAGTGGCTTGTGGCAAGGAAAGACAAAGTGGAAAAAGTGACTGGCTGGGCTATGGTTTTTGTCGCCGGGTTCATCATGACACTAGGACTTTTCACGCATAAGTGGTGGGTAAATTCGGGGATTCATAGTTATCTTGAAAAAATCACCCAAGAGGAGGCGCTTTTGAATATCGTGAAAGATAATTTGAACAGCGCGGTGACTCATGCTCATGGGCTTGATATGGGAGTCGGACTGTTCGGACTTCCTCTTTCTTGGGGGAGCACCTTTATGGTTCTTCTGTGGGTGATTCCTCTGTGGATTTGGTGGAGAAGAGAAAAGAGGAAAGCGCTTGAAATACCGGCGGAGCAAATGACTTCGGAAAAAGAGGCTCGACTCTCATGGGTTTCGGCTCGGGAATGGTTTTTGGTTTCTGTTACGGCTTTGTTGGTTCTCATTTTCATTTACGTTCTCCCGCATAATTTTCAGTTTCATATTTCTGGCGATGATGATCATGGTTCTGCGATGTCTTCCGCAAAAACTTACACTTATTTTTCGAGAGACGTGACCAATCTTCCCGATGCGAAACCTTCTTTGACGGTTGAATTGAAGGACAAGGCCGCATACACTCTTATCGCGGGTTATGTGGCGAAAGAAATAAACGGCAAAAAAGTCCGCATGCTCGCTTACAACGGTTCAGTTCCCGGGCCATTTTTGAAAGTTTCGGAAGGCTCGACAATTTATATAAATTTTGTAAACAATACTGATCTCAATCAGACGATTCACTCTCACGGAGTCCGTCTTTCAAATGCCAATGACGGAGTACCGGACGTCACTCAACCGACGGTTCGCCCGGGTCAAAAGTTTTCCTACACCATAACCTTTCCTGATCCGGGAGTTTTCTGGTATCACCCGCACACGAGGGACGATTATGGGCAAGAATTGGGACTCTACGGAAATTATCTGGTTTCTTTCAAAGACAAAAAAGAACTGGCTTCGGTAAACAAGGAAGTTCCTCTTATTATTGATGACATTTTGCTTGATTCAAAAGGTGATATTGCTCCATTTGCCCATGAGGGAATAAATCGAACGCTTTCGGGACGCATTGGAAATGTCATGCTCATTAACGGCGACTCTAACTATTCTCTTGACGTAAAGAAGGGGGAAATCGTTCGATTTTTCATTACCAATGCTTCAAACGCAAGAATCTATAATCTCACTCTTACCGGAGCGCGACTCAAACTTATAGGAAGTGACGACAGTCTCTATTCTCATGAAGAGTATGTAGAGAACATTCTTCTCTCTCCATCGGAGAGAGCTATTGTTGAGGCGTACTTCCCAGATGCCGGCACGTATCTTCTTCGAAATGAAACTCCGAAAAAACTTTACCGTCTCGGGATGTTTACGGTAGGCTCTGAAAGTGTCAAAAATTCCTATGTTGAAGAATTTAATATACGAAAAACTCATTCCATAGGTCTTCCAGATTCTTTCGTTGAAAAGATGACGGAAAGAAACCCCGACAAACGCCTCAAGCTTACGGTTCTTCTCACGGGAGATGCTTCGATGCATGATCATTCGAATCATGGAGGGCCGACGAGTTTTCTCTTTAATACGGTAGAGGCGCACGGCACTGGAGTTATTCCAAAAGGGATTCTGTGGGAAGACGATATGGAGATGATGAATGAAATGACGAATTCTGAAAATACGTTCTGGAAAATTGTTGATATGGATACCAACATGGAAAATGAGAAAATCTCCTGGGCCTTTGAAAAAGGGAGTTTTGTGAAAATTCGAATTTGGAATGACAAAGCCTCACAACATCCCATGCAACACCCAGTGCATTTCCACGGAAATCGTTTCGCGGTGCTTACGGAGGATGGAGTGCAAAATCAAAATCTGGTCTGGAAAGATACCGTACTCATTCCCACGGGAAGCACGTACGATATTTTGCTCGATGCTTCGAATGTAGGGACGTGGATGGCGCATTGCCACATTTCCGAACATCTTCACGCCGGGATGATGTTTTCGTATCGTATTCTTGAAAAAGGAGATCCTCTTCTTCTCGTGAAGCCCGTGGTCAAAAGTTCTTCTCAAACACCAAACCAAGAAGAGACAGCCTCTCATGGAGAAGGGATGAATATGCAGGGAATGAACACCCAAGCACAGCCCTTCGACGAAAGCCTGCCCCACGGCCATGATGCCGATGGCTCATCAGTTCGGCAGGATATGCACGACAGTAAGGGTTTTGACGAAAGCCTGCCCCACGGCCATGATGCCGATGGCTCTTCGATACTCCCCGGGATTTCTCAATCAGGACCGGCCGGATTTCCGAAGTCGGCTAAAATTTTCATTTCCCTTCTTCTCATGGCTGGACTTTCTTTCTGGGTGCGAAAACTGATACTAAAGCCATAAATCCACATGAATAAATATATTACTTTACTAATTGCCCTCTTTGTTTTGGTTGGAGGAGGGCTCGTGTATCAACAATTCTTTGTCAAAGAAGAGAATAAGCCGGTAACCACCGGCGCGGTGAGAGAATTTAGCGTTGTGGCAAAAAAAGACGAGTGGAAATTTGAGCCGGATTTTATTGAAGTCAATCGAGGCGACAAAATAATTCTTCATGTGCGAAATGAGGACAAGTACGATCACGGCATTGCCATTGATGCCTTCGGCATTTCTCAACGAATACCGGCGAATCAAGACATTACTATTGAGTTTGTTGCGACCCAGCAAGGGGAGTTTCCCTTTTATTGTTCGGTTCCTTGCGGAGATGGCATGGTGGACGGAATAAAGCGGGGGCATCTTGACCAAGTCGGAAAGATTAAAGTAATGCCTTTGACTCCGTAACTATTGTAACCAGAGTTATGACGAAACTTATCTTAAAAGTAAAAGGGATGCACTGCGCTTCATGCGCCATTCTTATTGATAAGCTTCTGTTAAAACAGGCGGGGGTTATTTCAGTTTCAACCAGTTATGGAGCGGAAAAAGTTGCGGTGGAATTTGATGAGTTGAAAATTAGTCTTTCGAAAATCGACGAGTTTGTAAACTCGCTTGGCTACGACATTATTCGTCCGGATGAAGCGATGAGTGTGGAAGAAGAGGATAAAAAAGAAGAGCGTGGTATCCGTGATGCGCGAAGGCGTGTTATCGCCGCGTTCGCTCTGTCTCTTCCAATCATTATCTACTACATGCTCATCCACATGTTCAATCTTGCCCATGTCCATGCGATCTGGGGGATTGATTTGAACTATATTTACTGGATTCTCTCCACCCCCATTCAGTTTGTTATTGGATGGCCGTTTTATCGAAATGCTTTTACCGCCGTCCGAGTGGGCGCGGCCAATATGGACGTGTTGGTCGTGCTTGGAACCACCTCCGCCTATCTGTACAGCGCTATTGGTTTTCTTTTCTTTAATATTGATCATCCCTTCTGGGAATCATCCGCGGCGCTTCTTTCCTTTATTCTTATGGGCCGTTACATCGAAGCGCTTGCCAAAGGACGCGCATCAAACGCCATTAAAGAACTTTTGAAACTTGGGGCCAAACAAGCGCGAGTCCTTCGTAATGGTCAGGAGGTGACAATACCTATTGATGAAATTGTCGAGGGTGACATTGTGGTGGTTCGTCCGGGAGAGAAAATTCCGGTGGATGGAATTATTGTCGAAGGGAAGAGCCATATTGATGAAAAAGTAGTCACCGGAGAATCTTTTCCCGTCGGGAAGGAGGTTGGAGATGAGGTTATTGGGGCAACGGTGAATCAAGAGGGACTCTTTCGATTTAAGGCTACCAAAGTTGGGAAAGATACCTTACTTTCCCAAATTATTCGTATGGTGGAAGAAGCGCAGGCGTCTCGGGCGCCTATTCAGGACTTGGTCGATAAGGTGAGCGAATATTTCGTTCCGGCCGTGGTGGTGCTTTCCGTACTGGTCTTTATCGGATGGTATTTCGTCGCCGGGTTACCATTCCGATCGGGACTTACCAAGATGATTGCGGTTTTGGTTATTTCTTGTCCGTGCGCGATGGGTCTTGCCACCCCAACGGCGCTGGTGGTCGGAATCGGAAGAGCCGCGCGGTATGGAATTATTTTGAAAGGCGGGGAGGCGCTCGAAAAGGCGTACAAAGTCGACTCGATTGTTTTTGATAAAACCGGAACGCTCACTATTGGTAAGCCGTCAGTGACGGATTTTGTCATGCTTCGAAATGATATGGACCAAGGAGAAGCTCTTTACCTCGCCGCGACAACGGAATCCGGTTCAGAGCATCCGCTTTCGAGAGCTATTGTTGAAAAAGGAAAAGAGCAAGGAGAGATTGGACAGCCAAAAAGTTTTACGGCTGTTTCAGGCTTCGGTATTGAGGGAATGGTTTTTGATAAGGGGGCTGAGAAGAAGGTTCAGATTGGTAATCTTGCTTTTATGCAAAAACTCTCCATTGATACAAGTTCGTATAAAGATAAATTGGAAAAACTGCAAGGCGAAGCAAAAACGACGGTCTTTTTGGCGGTGGACGGCACCCCAACCGCTCTCATCGCTATGGCCGATACGCTGAAACCAAGCGCCATTGAAGCTATCGCGGCGCTTAAAAAAATGGGCAAAGAAATTGTGATGATGACGGGGGATAACAAAAAAACGGGAGAGGCCATCGCGAAACTGGTCGGTATTGATCGTGTTTTTGCTGAAGTGCTTCCGGAGAACAAAGCGGCTGAAGTGAAGCGTCTTCAAGCGGAAGGGAAAAGTGTGGCCATGGTCGGGGATGGCATTAATGATTCTCCCGCGCTCGCGCAGGCGGACATAGGTATTGCGGTGGGAAGTGGAACGGACGTGGCTATCGAGACGGGAGAAATTATTTTAGTGAAAGACGATCTTCGCGATGTGGTTACGGCCATTGAGCTTTCTCGGCAGACGATTAAAAAGGTGTGGCAAAATCTTTTCTGGGCTTTTGGGTACAATGTTGTGGCTATCCCCATCGCTGGAGGAGCGCACCTGCTCATTACCCAAAGCTCATTTGGGGTGGCCGCTTTGTGGGTCGTTGCGGTGAAAGAAAATTTTGGAGCCGTAGGAAAAATCTTTTACAGTTTCTCACAGACCAACCTTCGTCCGGAAATCGCAGGCTTCGCCATGGCTCTAAGCTCCATATCAGTGGTCTTAAATTCCATGCTCTTGCGTCGTTTTGTTCCGAGTATGCATAAGAACGATAAAGAGAAGTGAGAAGCAGGGAGTAAGTATTAAGAAGTAAGAGTTATGTTAGGATAATGAGGATATGGAAAAAATAGATATGCACATAGAAGGAATGCATTGTGGCGGATGTGCCACGGGAATTCAGATGGTGGTTTCAGGCCTTGATGGGGTGAAGTCGGCCTTTGTTGATCTGAATGGAAAAAAAGGCACGTTTGAATATGACCCGCTCAAAGTGACAAAGGATAAAATAATTTCCGCGATAGCCGAGCTTGGGTATACGGCATCCTAATACTCATCAATTATATTTTCATATGTATCTTACTCTTATCATTGTCCATATGATTGGAACCATCCTCGGAACCGGAGGAGCGACGATGATTGAAATCCTCCTCGCGAAAGCGCTCAAAGATGGGGTGGTTGATCCTCTCGAGAGTGATTTTTTGCGCGCGACGTATCGTGTGGTGCGCGTAGGGCTTTTGTTGTCCGTTTTTTCCGGATTCGGATTTCTTCTTCTGTATGAGTTCAGCGGACAGACAGCGCGACTGTATAACCCCGTACTCTGGGCGAAGCTTACGATTATTCTCATTATTCTCGCTAACGCGCTTCTTCTCCAAGCGCGGAAAATAAACCTCTTTTGGGGGAGCGCCTTCTCTTTTGTTTCCTGGTGGACGGCGGTACTTCTCGGCATACTGCTTACCAACGGCTCTTACGCGCTTTCTTATCCGTCCATTATGTTTTATTATCTCATAGCGGTGTTTCTTGGAGCAGGCATTCTTGAGGCCTGTCGAGACGCGTTACAAAAATATTTTGAACAGCATGAGCGATCTTCTTAAAATTCTTCTCACCTCGCACGTACTCTTTGGCCTTATTGGTGTTTCGCTTTTATTTGTATTGACGACGTCGCTCTTAAAAATTAATCCGCCGGTTATTGCGGCGAGGCGGTATGCTCTTGGAGCGGCGCTTTCTTTTTTTGCATCATGGATATCGGGGGGCATGTATTATGTTATGCATTACGGGAAATCAGTGAAACCTATTATTCTTGCCGGTGAGTATCCGTGGGCGCATTTTATTTTTATGGAAGCGAAGGAGCATGTGTTTCTTTTCCTTCCTTTTCTCTCACTCGCTCTTTTTATCGCCATTTCCTACGCAAAAGAAGTGCCTCCAAGTGACACTTTGCGCCGCTCTCTCGTCATGGTTTCGGTAGCAACGTTTGTTATTGCCCTCATTGTTACGCTTTCTGGTATTGTAATAAGCGGGGGAGCGAGGTAATACTATGAATGAACCCATGAATCAAAAAAAATTATTGCAAGCTTTTTCCTATACCCTCTCTGCCACCGTAACGGTTGTCTTTTTTACCCTTATTACTATTGTGGCAGATGTATTCTTGCCTCTCAAAGACTGGCTGAAACTGACCTTTACGCATCATTGGATTGGGAAAGGAGTCTTGGGCTTCGTCTTATTCTTTGTGAGTGCGATGTTTATTTCTCTTTTGCCTCTACGACTCATCGATCAATCTCTTGAAAAGGCTCTCCGTATTCTTTTCTGGACTTCACTCCTTGGCACTCTGGCCATTTTTTCTTTTTTTACTTTTGAGTTCTTGTCGCGTTTGGCATAACGCGGAGGTTTTCAAAAGTGTTGTAGATACCTCCTAGATTTTTTGAGTATTTTGAATATACTTCGAAGCGTTAAGCTTGTAGCTTCCTCCTTCGCTCTTTGAGCTATGGCGGACAAGCATTTGGTAGAGTTTGGGCCATTAGCTCATTTGGTAGAGCGCATCCATGGCATGGATGAGGTGACCGGTTCGATCCCGGTATGGTCCACATCAGTAGAACTTATAGCCACAAAACTCTCAAAAAGCCTTGTGGCTGTTTGTATTTTATCGGTTCGATAACCAATTTTAAGGTCGTAGGGTAATTTCTCTTCAAAAATAAAATAAAAGAGGCGATGCTGTTCACGCACATCTAATTTTTCCCAGTATTCTAAAGGACTTTTTAGTAATCCATTGGCTTTGGCGATGGCGGTTCGATAAGGTACAGAGAAGTCAATTTCGCCCACACTTTCTAATTCAGGGTTTTCCATCTCTTTTGCTAGCTTTTCCAACTGGCCTTCATATATCTTCTTCAACGCAGGTGATTTTGCTCCAAAGACTGCCTCAGTAAGTTGCCTTGCTCTTTCTTCAAGCGAAGATTTGTGCGTTGTAATGATAGCTTCTTGTGTTTTTACATTGATTACTTCCTCTTTCCACACGCGGTCAAAAATTACATCAACAAGTTTGCCGACCTCTTCTTTTAAAGAACTTTTAGAAAGTAACTGTTTAAATCTGTCTTCAATAACTTGCTTACGAATAGACTTGGCATAATATTTACACTCCCTCGTTTGACATACATAGTATGGGTACCTCTTACTCCTCCCTCTTGAATAGGCTCCTTTAAGAGGGTATGAGCACCCGTCACATAAAACTAACCCACGTGCAAAAAATTCAGGATGAATATCAATGCGTATGCGACTGCTCAATCCTTCTCTCTTTAGACGTTTTTGTATCTTGGTATATGTTTCCATAGAAATAAAACCCTTGTGTTTACCTTCGATAGGTGCGATACCCCATTTTGAGTACCCGACATAACCAACATTTAATATGTTTTTGGCCATAGCAGTAAAAGCATCAATATGCTTTTCCGGCCGTTTACCATTCCAATAACCTTTTTCTGAAAGAAACCTGCACGCATCAGCTTTTGTAAGAAGCTCACCATTCGCAAATTTTTCTAATGCCTCTTTTGCATATTGAGTATCGGGGTATTGTGCTACGAGAATGTTGCCAAAATCAGTGTCACGCGTCATCTTAAACGGACGTACTGAAGCAAATGGCCAGTAACCAAGCATTAAACGAGCAACTTGTTTTTGGATGACTTGTCGAGCATTACCCTTGCGATGATACTGACTGACCGTTGCCATAATTCCTTCGACCATCTCTCCTTCGGGACTATCCTCAAAATTAAAGTTTGGAGATGCAAGTTCAACACCTCGCTCTTTTAAAAGTAACCGAAACCGAAAGTGACCTTGCACATCTCTGGCAAAACGAGAAATGTCATCAATAATAACCACAAATGTTTTGCTCGGATATTTGTCTACATATTCAAGCAACTCAACTTGTCCTCGTCTTGAAGTATATTCACCACCACCCGATGCTGTGTCGGCAAAAACCTCTTCAACAACAAAATTATTTCGCTCCGCATAATCCCTACATCGTTGTTCTTGGCTTTCCAACCCGTGACCCTCAGATTTTTGTTTTTCAGATGATACGCGACAATAAATAAGAGCGTGGATAATGACCCCAGACTTTTTAAGGTCTTGGAGAGATTGTGCGGGACTATGTTTTTTTAGCTTCAATAGTTTTGACATAATCTGATTAAAATTGCTCTTATAATCGCTACGAGTGCCACTTTATTGTATTTAGGGGTACTTTTACCAAACGAACTGCCTTTATCTTTGAGCTTGGTCATAAGTTTTAAGTTGTTTGAGAACTCCTATGGCTCTGTAGATACGATTTAAAGCCGAAGTTTGATACCTTGAATAAAGTAACATTGACCCTGCAAAATGATGCGAGAATTCACCTTCCGTATGCTCCATATCAAAAGCGCTCGCAAAACTCTCCCTTGTTCTCAAAACCATTTCCACGAGTTGTGCCTCAGCTTTAGTAATTCTCGTTAGACGAATATAATCAGACGTTATTGCCTCTACAATAATTTCCTGAGTTCTTCCTTCCGGCTTTAAATCGGCCACCAAATCATTATAAATTTGACCCGCATTCACTTTTTCGTAATCAGTAGCGGTTTCCCTTAAAATCGCGTGCCTTTGAGCGTTGTAGCGACTTATAGCCTTACCTTCGAGGGTTTTAACACCACCGTTATGCGACTTTTGTTCGTTTTTGTTTAACTCTTCGGACATAGTTTTGTAACTCTATCTGCGCCACATTGCGACAAAGGGCGTCCAAATACTGCAATCGTTTCTTTATTTGTTCTTCCGAACTGGCATAATCGTTGAGTATCTTTCGATACTCGATAATGGAAATCATTTAGCTTCATTGTTTTTGCAATGATGCCCCAAGTATTTACCCTGATAGCTTTCATCTGTTTCATAATTGCCCCAGTTTTTGCTGATAGCGTTTTTGTAATCATAATCGTCTTCGTTTTATCGTCTGTACCGACTGGGGAACTCCTTTTTCCAATTTCAAACTAATTTCTCCAAAGTCCCCATTTTGCATCATCTTTTTCAAGACCGCATTTATAGCAGGTTTTTCGTGATGGTTTTCGCTGGTTTCAATTTCATAGATTTTCCCGTTCTTACTCTTAACTTTTGTTTCACTGTTGTCTTTAGAGCGAAGAACTTTTAAGGCTTCGTACTCACGCCTTGTTTGGGGAAGTAATATGGCGGGGTCTACAACCTTAAATCCTCTTTCTCTAAGAATTGATTTTAGAGAAATAAGAAGAAAATCGTTTTCTATTTTAGAAAATTGTTTTACTCCTTCAAGCTCTAAAGAGGTGACTAGATTAGCAGTACCATCTGGCAATACCACCACATACGGGTCTTCACCTGTGGTAAGAGCAAGAACTAAATAAAATTCAAATAAGGGGTATCTTTTGTTTTTTTTATCAAACTCAAGAACCTGCTTTTTTACTTTAGCAATCTTCTCAAGCGGGAAGCCAAAATCCCTAAGACGCTTAACCACATATACCCAAATAACTTCTACGAAAGAAAATTTGTGCCACCCCACCGGCTCAACACCATCGGGGAGAAGATTGTTTTCTCGCCAATGACTGAGTGTTCGGTATGAAAGAAATGGAAAAGTACCAATGAGAAATGATTTATTATTAAGATTTTTATAGCAACTGTAAAAAACTTCCCGCTCCTTAG
>JBBTWL010000069.1:0-1895 GCA_038062775.1 Patescibacteria group bacterium
ATTTTGGAAAGCTCTGTGCTTCGCACAGAGGCGCGTAGCGCGCGGGGAAACGCTAATCTTTCATTTTTTCTTGAAAATGGGTTCGTGCGAATGTTATAATGACACCACAAAAGTCTGGATTAGTCCTTCTTCTCGAGATCAAGACACACCGAGTTGATACAATAGCGTTTTCCGCCCCTGTCTTCCGGGCCGTCGTCAAACACATGTCCCAAATGAGCTCCGCAGTTTTTGCAGACGACCTCCGTTCGACTCATTCCGTGCAGAGGGTCTTCTTTGAGCTCAATATTTTCAAGATTCGCGGGTTCGGTGAAAGAAGGCCAGCCGGTCTTTGAGTCGAATTTTGTTTCCGAAGAAAAAAGAATGTTTCCGCAGACGGCACACTTATACACGCCGCGGTCTTTGGTATTCACATATTTTCCGGTGAAAGGGAGCTCCGTCTCTTTTTCTCGAGCGACTCGATAGAGCTCCGGCGAAAGTTCATTATCTTTTTTCATCCTGTAGTGAAATTTTAGTTTATTAAATTTTGTTTATTTTATCTCCTCTTCTTTCAAATACTCCGCGAATTTCTCCTGCATCTTAAGGACTTTCGGTTCAATGATGAGCTGGCAGTAGGGGTTTTGTCGGTTGTTTTTGTAGTAATCAGTATGATACTGCTCGGCAGGGAAAAATTTTTCTAACTTCTTCATTTCTGTAACTATCTTTTTTCCTCCTTCAGCATTTAATTTTTCCACGAGCCTCTCTGCCTCTTCTTTCTGCTGTTCGGTAGTATACAGGATAATGGAGCGATATTGGGTCCCAACATCATTTCCCTGGCGATTTAGTGTTGTTGGATTGTGAGTAGCAAAAAAAGCGGTGAGGAGAGTTTCGTAGGTGACAACAGATGAGTCATATTCTATTTTTATAACTTCGGCATGGCCAGTATTTCCACTCGAAACTTTGTTGTAGGTGGGAGAGGAGTCTTCTCCTCCAGCGTAACCGGGAGTGACGGAAAATACTCCTCGGAGCATTTTGAAAACGGCTTCCGTGCACCAGAAACATCCACCTCCAAAAATCGCGGTTTCTTTATTCACCTTTCGATTATACAACAAGAAGCAATGGGGCTGCGTTCAGGACATTTTTGCTCATCGCGGGCGGTAGTCGTTGATATGAAAATCCAGGCAAAAGATGCAACCATGCTCGGTGCATTTGTGGAAAAGTGCTAAAAAGTGACCAAAAAATCTGTGGTATAAGTAACATATGAGCTTTTTCTTAACGGTCGGTTTTTATGTAGTAACATTGTGGCTTATTGTTCGCTATCGGCGGGAACTTTCTCGATTGTTTATGAAGTTACCCCTCTCCCTAACGTGGGTGGCTTTTGTTGCTGCGATTCTCTTTTCTATAATCGAAGAGGGTGTACTTAATCTAGCAAGCGGAACCCTTTTTGTATTGGTAGCGACCGTGCCCGTATTGGCAATTTTTGTGCTTGTTGCGGGGAAGTTAGGGCGTCTGTTTCGTGCGAGAAGTATTCGCTATCCGTTAATCGGATTGTTAACGACAGGTCTTTTATTTGAAGCATTTTTGGGCGGACACAGAGAAAGCTTTCAACATCCTGATTCATGGGGGACACTTGTTTTCGGTATCGTCCTAACCTTCATGACGTATGCGTATGTCTCTATTATTAGTCTCACTATCGTAATAGAAGGAGAGAGTCTAAAGATCCAAGATTAGGTTGTTGATTGATTTTGAACTCCTTGGCGGTGATGTATTAGCCTTTGCGCGAACCCGCTTCGCACGCGCGGAGCGCGTGGTGACTTGAAACTGCATCGTACGCTCCGACTCTGTGGTGAAATGAACCAATGCACCTCGGACACGTTCGCGCCTGCCTGCCGAAGCCTCGGCGTAGGCAGGGACTCGCG
>JBBTWL010000070.1:0-4794 GCA_038062775.1 Patescibacteria group bacterium
TGCAAAAAGCGGGGGATGTG
Source organism: Patescibacteria group bacterium (assembly GCA_038062775.1). Lineage (GTDB taxonomy): Bacteria > Patescibacteriota > Minisyncoccia > Phycocordibacterales > JAKFXT01 > JBBTWL01. Next base: position 21 of record JBBTWL010000070.1, read on the forward strand.
ATTCCTGATATTATTTCGGTGGTGCAGGAACTTCGCGATAAAAAGTCAAAACCCTACTCGTTTCCGAAGAAAATTTCTGCCTGTGGAGGAGACGGTTCAATCGAGCGAATTCCGGGGCAAGCCGCGTGGAGATGTGTCGCGAAAAATTCGTTTGCTCAATGGAAGCGAAAGCTCTATTACTTTGCTTCAAAATCCGCTTTTGATATTGAAGGATTGGGCCCGAAAAATATCGACCTCCTTTTAGAGCATGAACTTATTGCCGAATATGCTGATATTTTTCGTCTCAAAAAAGGCGATGTGCTCTCCCTTCCTCGATTTGCCGAAAAATCTGCTGATAAGTTGCTTGAAGGAATTGAAAAGAAAAGGCGCATAGAGCTTCCTCGGCTCATTATTTCTCTCTCCATTCCGCAGGTTGGGGAAGAAACAGCGTACGATTTGGCGGAGAAATTTAGAACGATTGATGCTTTGCAAAACGCTTCTCTCGAGGATTTGAGCATGACTTTCGGAGTGGGGGAGGTAACGGCAAAGTCTCTCTATGAGTGGTTCCGCGATGCGGAGCATAAACTTCTCCTTCGGCACCTTTTGAAAGAAATTTCGATTCTTAAAATGGTGAAACAGGCGAAATCAGGAGTTTTTTCTGGGAAAACTTTTGTTTTGACTGGAACCCTTCCGACTCTTTCTCGTGATGAGGCGAAAGAGCTTGTCCGAAGAAATGGGGGAGAAATAAGCGAGTCGGTATCCAAAGAAACTTCGTATGTACTTCTTGGAGAAAATGCTGGGTCAAAGCTCGAAAAAGCGCAAAAGCTTGGCGCCCCCACTCTTTCAGAAAAAGATTTTTTAAAAATGGCTAAAAATAAAGGTAAATACTAAGTGCGACACTGAGTGTCTAACATTTAGCTAACATTTACAGCTTGAAGCCGACAGCTCACATCGGCCTTTTTCTTTTGCTCGAAAACCTCTATAGTACGTACATTATGAGCATGATTGATGAACAAGAGATCGAACGACTCTCAAAACTCTCCCGTCTTTCCTTAACCTCGGAGGAACGTACTTCCTATGCTCCTCAAATGGGAAAGATTATTGACTACATTTCGCTTCTTAAGGGGGTTACCGAAGGGGGTGCCAAAAAGGGAGAAGGGGCAGAAGAAAATAGCCGAATCGTGAATGTATTTCGGGAAGATGCTTCTCCTCATACTTCCGAAGAATTTACAGAAAAGATCTTGGCAGAAGCTCCGGATCGGGAGGGAAATTTTGTGCGGGTCAAAAAGATTCTTTAATTTTTGAATGTTGCGTATGAGTATTGATATTGAAAAGCTCACCATACAGGAAGCGAAGAAACTTCTCTCTAAAAGAGAAGTTTCTTCTCGTGAACTCTGCGAAGCAACTCTTAAAAAAATTGAGGAAAAGGAGAAAGATATTCATGCGTATGTAGAAGTGTTTTCCAATGTGCTTCAACAGGCCGATGAAGCGGACAGAAAAAGAAACGACGGAGAAGCGTCCCCACTTCTTGGGATCCCTCTGGCCATTAAGGACAATATTTTAATTGAAGGAAGAGTGGCGAGTGCCTCTTCAAAAATTCTTGAGAAATACCGAGCAACCTACAGCGCAACGGCGATAAAAAAACTTCAAAAAGCGGGGACGGTATTTATTGGGCGAACGAATATGGATGAGTTTGCGATGGGAGGTTCCACCGAAAATTCGGCCTTTGGCGCAACCAAAAATCCTCATGATCTCTCCCGTGTTCCGGGAGGTTCTTCCGGAGGCTCCGCTGCCGCGGTGGCTTCTGGAGAGGCACTCGGCGCGCTCGGCTCTGACACTGGTGGAAGCATCAGACAGCCCGCGGCATTTTGCGGAATTGTGGGACTCAAACCAACCTACGGAAAAGTGTCCCGCCATGGGCTTATGGCGATGGGGTCTTCGCTTGATCAGATAGGGCCCATGACGAAAACAGTAACGGATGCGGAATTATTATTTACTGTTATTTCTGGAAATGATTCACTCGACTCAACTTCCGGAATATATGAAAAGGAGATTCCAAAAATTCAAAAGAAAAAAATTGTTGTCCCGCAAGGAATCCAAAAAGGGCTTCATCAAGACATGGAGAAAAATTTCAATGAAAGTATCGAGAAGTTTAAAACGCTTGGCTACGAGGTAACGGAGAAAGAATTTCCTCATCTTCACCTTTCGCTTCCTTCGTATTATGTTCTTATGCCGGCCGAGGTTTCGGCGAATATGTCCCGATACGATGGGATTCGTTTCGGGCTCCACGTTTCGGGCTCCACGTTTCTGGAGGACTACGAAAAAACTCGACACTAAGGATTTGGGAAAGAAGTCCGACGACGAATTATGCTTGGAACGTATGTCCTCTCTTCTGGTTACTATGATGATTTCTATAAAACCGCAAATTCTGTTCGGGCGCTCATTGCCAAAGATTTTCAGGAGGCTTTCGAAGACGCTTCGTTTGTACTCATGCCGACGACTCCGACTCCCCCCTTCGCTCTGGGAGAGAAAACTGAAGATCCTCTGACAATGTACCTCTCTGATATTTTTACCGTTTCTGCCAACCTTGTGGGGATTCCCGCCATCTCTCTTCCTTCAGGATTTTCGCAGTCGAACGGGGTGAAACTTCCCCTCGGCATACAACTTCTTTCGTCATACAATAATGAGGAAGCTCTTTTCCGGGCGGGAAAAGAATTCTTAAACGAGCAATGAAGTTCGAAGACGAAGAGTTTTTCTTAATGGTGCTGGTTTTCGTACTCGCCTTTTTTTACTTGTTTCATCTGTGGGTTCCCGGAGCGATTCAAGATACCTTCTACTCGTTCTCTGCCCTCTGGGTTGATTACTACACTTCCTCGCTTTTTTTTGCTTCAATTTTCATTTCCACTCTTTTATTTGCGGGGCTGGTGTACTCGGTTATTTCTCTTGGCCGTGTTCGCGGGGAGGTGAATAAAAAACTCTACCATCCCGCGAGTGCCGTAAAAAAAGAGGAAGAAGTACTTCCTCCGGGAGCGAAGAAATGGGCACAAGTAGAACGGCATATGACTTCGGAAAATCCCGGAGAATGGAGGCTTGCTATTTTTGAAGCGGATATCTTACTCGATGACTTGATCGACTCGCTCGGATATTTTGGAAATTCCTTAGGTGAGAAATTAAAGCAGATTCCTTCCGGAGATTTCAAAACACTGAACGACGCGTGGGAAGCACATAAGATTCGAAATTCTCTGGCTCACGAAGGTTCGGACTTTTTGCTTTCCGATAGGGAGGCGCGAAGAGTCATTGGTCTCTACGAGAGGGTTTTTCGCGAGCACAGCTATATTTGATTCTTCCAATTCACGATGAAAATTCCATTCTCGAAAACGACTCTTGGGGAAGAAGAGATTGAGGCGGTGGCTTCCGTTATTCGTGGTGGATGGGTAGTGCTTGGAGAAAAGTCAGCGGAATTTGAAAAAGAATTTGCGTTCTATGTGGGAGCGAAATATGCTATTTTTGTTGATTCAGGAACTTCGGCGCTTTTTTTGGCGGTAAAGTGGATGACTCGAAAAGAAAAAGGGGCGGTTTCTATTGCCGTACCCTCACTTACTTTTGTGGCAACTCCCGAGGTTATTGTGAACGCGGGGCATACCCCTTATTTTGTTGATGTGAATAAGGGAGATTTTTGTTTGGTAAAAAACGAGATGACCGAGATACCAAACTACTCTCTTCCGGTAGATTTGTTAGGAAATCGTTCAGACCTCTCCGCTTTTGTGTATGACTCGGCGCATCGCATAGAAAAAGGAGGGTTTCGAGGAGGCATAGAATGCCATTCATTTTATGCGACGAAAAATATGTCGACTGTTCAAGGAGGAATGATGGTGACTAATGATGAAGAAGCCTATGAGTGGTTTCAGAAGGCGCGTGACCACGGGCTCTCCCACGGCACCAAAGAGCGGTATCAGGGCAAGCAGAAAAAATATGAAGCAGAGTTCGTGGGGTTTCGGGTAAAAGGAGATGATCTGCGTGCGGTCATTGGGCTTGAGCAACTTCGGAAACTTCCGGAAATTACAAGGCGAAGAAACGAGATTGTGGCTCGATATAACAAAAATCTCGGACTCAAGCGAACAGGAAATCATGTCTATCCTATTTTGGTAGAAAATCGAGAAGAATTTATTGCTCAGATGCTCGAAGAGGGGATACAGTGCGCCATTCATTTTCGTCCAATACATCTCATGAAAGCGTATGAAAATTTTCCTCGTGAAGATTTGTCTGTAACCGAGCGGATTGGGTCGCTTATGGTTTCACTCCCCGTATTTCCAGCGATGACGGATGAGGAGGTGGATTATGTTTCGGAAAAGGTAAGAGAGAATTCTTCATTTTTGCGAGAATAATCCCTCCTCGTCTTTTTCGTATACTCGTGTTGCGGGGGCCGGACTTGAACCAGCATTTCAAGGTTATGAGCCTCGCGAATTACTATTACTCTACCCCGCGATATTATTCAGAATGACATTGTAGCCTATACCACAAAAGTGGCAAGGAAGGCTTCTATACTCTTTTCAAACTGGCAGTTCCGGCTCTCGTATGTTATTTTCCTTCTACTTGCCGGTGTAGTTCAACGGTTAGAACGAGGGACTCATAAGCCCTAAACAGTGGTTCGACTCCACTCTCCGGCACCCGAAGAATTTTGTAGGAATGATTGAAAAGATAGCCTAAAAATGCTACGTTTCTTTGGTTCTCAAAAGAATTATGCGGCTGTAGCTCAACGGTAGAGCACTCGCCTGTCACGCGAGAGGTCGTGGGG
>JBBTWL010000071.1:0-16460 GCA_038062775.1 Patescibacteria group bacterium
TTCTGATTTTTCTTACTCGAATATGGAGTCTTCAAGTTGCCAATGGAAGCGCTTACGCTCACATTAGTGAGAACAATCGGCTGAAGCACATTCTCATTTTTGCCGATCGAGGGATTATAGAAGATCGAAACGGCATTCTCTTGGCTTGGAATGATCCGATAGAGGGAAAGGATTCTCCAAGGCGTGCATACATTCAAAAAGACGGTTTTGCTCATCTTTTGGGTTATACGACGGCTCCCCAGAAAGATACCTCTGGGTATTACTACGAAGAAAATTTTATTCCGCATGAAGGAGTAGAAGAAGAATTTACCTCTCTTCTTTCAGGCAAAAATGGGCTTAAAATTATCGAGACGGATGCTCTGGGAAAAATAGTTTCGGAAAGTCTTCTGAATCCTCCAAAGCCCGGGGAAGAACTGAAACTCTCCATTGACGCCGATCTTCAAGGGGCTCTCTACCAAGCGATTAAAAATCTTGCGGAAAAAGTGGATTTTCAGGGAGGAGCGGGAGCCATCATGGATATTCATACCGGAGAAATTTTAGCGCTCACGAGTTATCCGGAATATAGTCCGCAAATTCTCTCTGACGGCTCGAATCGAGAAGCTATTTCGGCCTATATGAAAAGCATGAGAACTCCGTTTTTAAACCGAGGCGTTAATGCTTTCATCCCCGGCTCGGTCATAAAACCATATCTCGCTCTCGGCGCTTTAACTGAAGGAATCATTTCTCCCGAGAAGAAAATTCTTTCTACCGGATCCATTGCTGTTCCCAATCCTTATTTCCCGGGGAAAGAGTCTGTTTTTACCGATTGGAAAGCGCATGGGGAAGTTGATATGAGGCGAGCTATCGCCGTTTCTTCCAATGTGTATTTTTATGAAATTGGAGGAGGATACAAAGACCAAAAAGGACTTGGGATTACTCGAATTGAAAAGTACATGAGACTTTTTGGCTTTGGTGAAAAAACTGGGATTGATCTCGGAGGGGAAAAAGAAGGAGTCGTGCCAAGCCCGCAGTGGAAGAGAGAGACCTTCCAAGGAGAAGAGTGGCGTTTAGGAGATACGTATAACACGGCCATAGGTCAATATGGAGTGCAGGTAAGTCCTATTCAACTTCTTCGAGCTACCGCTTCAATTGCCAATAACGGCATTTTGCTGACCCCGACGGTAAAAAAACTTTTCGAAGCTCCACTCATTCGCGAGAAAGATCGAGTTCCTATTTCTCCGAGTTATTTTCAAATCATTCGTGAGGGAATGAGGGAAGGGGTGCTTGATGGCACGGCGCGAGCACTGAACACTTCTTTGGTGAAGGTTGGGGCGAAGACGGGGACGGCTGAACTTGGGGTAACGAAGCAAAAAGTGAACTCATGGGTTTCTGGATTTTTCCCCTATGACAACCCCCGGTACGCTTTTGTCATTCTTATGGAGAAGGGACAGAGGAAGAATTTGTTCGGCTCTCCCTTAGTCATGCTGGAAGTCTTTGAGTATATGGCTAAACAGAAGCCTTTTATGCTTAAATAATCTCTGGAACTTTCTTTGATTTTTTGCTTTGACTTTTTGGGGAATTCGGGTACACTTTCTCCAATTTCAGAAACCAATAAAACCATGGCGGAGCAAAAAGAATATCTCACCAAAGAGAAGTATGAGGAGCTTCGCAAGGAGCTTGAATTTCTCAAGAAAGACCGCCGAAAAGAAATCGCGGAGAGTCTTGAATATGCCAAGTCTCTTGGAGATCTTTCTGAAAACGCCGAGTATCATGAGGCGCGGGAAACGCAGGCCACGACCGAAGATCGTATTCGGAAAATTGAAGAAATTCTCAAATCAGCTCAAATTGTTGATGTTCATCACAGCGAACGAGTGGATGTGGGCTCCGTCGTTCATGTTCGAAAAGGAAAGGAAAAAGAGATTTTGAAGTATCAAATTGTCGGTTCTGAAGAAGCGGATACCAGGGAGGGAAAAATTTCCCACAAGTCTCCGCTTGGAGAGGCCCTCATGGGACGCAAGAAAGGAGAGTCTTTTTCTTTTAAGACTCCCAAAGGAGAAGTGGAATATGGAGTAGTTGAGATAGAATAATAATAAAGGAAGAGAGTTCCAAAAAAATGTCATCCATTGACGATATCCGTCGCTTTAGAATCGAAAAACTCGAGGCCCTTCGGGAGCGTGGCATCGACCCCTACCCAATAGAATCAAAGCGAGATGCCACTATTCAAGACGTCCTTTCTTCCTGGGCGAAATTTTCCAGAAAGAAAGGGGTGACCACTCTTGCTGGACGTGTTCTAGCGATTCGCGGGCAGGGGGGAATTATTTTTTTTGATATTTTTGATGGCACCGGAAAAATTCAAATCTTACTCAAGAAGGGAGAAGTAGAGGAAGAAGCTCTCTCGCTTTTTGAGGAGGGAGTTGACATCGGCGATTTCGTCGAGGCTTCCGGAACTTTTTTTACCACTAAACGTGAAGAGAAGACTCTTCAAACCGCTTCTTGGGGAATGTTGACGAAATCTCTCCGTCCGCTTCCGGAGAAATGGCATGGTCTCCAAGACGTGGAAGAGAAGATGCGCAAGCGCTATCTCGATCTTCTTTCTTCGCAGGAAGTGAGGGAGCGTTTTTACATACGATCAAAAATAATAAGCGAACTTCGCCGACTTCTCGACGAAGAAGATTTTCTTGAGGTAGAAACCCCTATTCTCCAGCCTCTGGCTGGAGGAGCTTCGGCGAAGCCTTTCAAGACGCACCACCATACTCTTGATACCGATTTGTATTTACGCATTGCTCCCGAGCTCTATTTGAAACAGCTTCTTATCGGAGGGTTTCCGAAGGTGTACGAAATCGGAAGAAGCTTCCGCAATGAAGGAATTGACGTAACGCACAATCCGGAATTTACGATGGTGGAGTGGTATGAAAGTTTTAGCGATGCAAAAAAGCAAAGAGTTTTTGTCGAGAAAGTACTGAAAGCGGTGGTGAAAAAAGTGATTGGCAAGTCCTCGGTTTCTTTTGGAGAAGAAACCATTGATTTTTCAAAGCCCTTCACCGTAGTGTCTTATGCAGAAGTACTCAAGCATCACGCGCTTATTGCCGATATTTCCAGTCTCTCTCGAGAGGAGGCGAAACTTACCGCCGAGCGTTTTGGACTCAAAGTGGAGGCGGGAGATTCAACAGAAAAAATTCTTGACTCGATTTACAAAAAATCATGCCGTCCGAAGCTCATCCAGCCGACTTTTATTATTGATTATCCAACCGAATACCTTCCGCTCGCCAAGAAACATCCAGGAAAGAAAAACCTTGTAGACGCTTTTCAAGTGGTTATTGGCGGTATTGAGTTCGTGAAAGCTTTTTCAGAGCTCAACGATCCAATTGATCAAGATGAAAGATTTCTCGCTCAAGAGAAAAATAAAAAGGCTGGGGACGATGAAGCTCAGCCAAATGACAGAGAGTTTGTGGAGGCTCTTGAGTACGGTATGCCACCATCCGCTGGACTTGGTTTAGGTATTGACCGTCTCGCCATGCTTTTGACCGACTCGCGCAATATTCGCGATGTTATTTTCTTTCCAACACTCAAGCCCAAGAAAGACTAGAAATAAGGGTAAGCAGCCCAAGGACTTGCGTAAGTCCTTGGGCTGTTTTCTTGTAGAGAAAAGAGGGGATTATCCACAGGGGGAAAATTGAAGAGTGGGGGAGAGTGGCATAGAATGGTTAGGAAGTGGGAAAAAGGGGGGCCCCGTTAGAAAAGTTAAAAAACTTTTCTAACGGGGCTAACCGCGCTTTATCTTTTTAAAAAAAGATAAATCTTAAAGTTATGCTACTTGGCGAATACACACACACGATAGATGAAAAAGGACGAATGTCCGTGCCTTCAAAATTCCGCAAGGAATTTGGAAAGAAGATGATTGTCACTCACGGTCTCGACAACTGCCTCTTCGCTTTTTCAGAAAAGAATTGGCAAAAGTTTTCAAACGAACTTTCAAAACTTTCGTTTGCGAATTCTGACAACAGAAAATTTACCCGATTTATTCTGGGAGGCGCCATAGAAGCAGAGGTTGATGGAGCCGGAAGAATTCTTCTTCCGGATTTCTTACGAAAATTCGCCGGACTTTCCGGGAAGGCGGTTTTTGCCGGAGTGCATGACCGAGCGGAAATATGGAGTGAAGAGACTTGGGTGGCGTACAAGAAGGGAGTTGAGAAAAATGTCGATCTTCTTGCCGAGCGACTCGGTGAAATGGGAGTCTCACTGTAGATTCTCTCCTCAATCCTCTCTCTATGTCTCACCGAAGCGTCCTTCTTGAAGAATCTCTTGAAGGCCTTCATCTCAAAATTGGAGACATGCTTCTCAACGGCACTTTAGGTGGCGGGGGAATTGAACGTGAAGTTCTCAAGCACTACGGGGAAGGAATAGTGGTTCTCTCCCTTGATGCTGATGAGGGGGCGATAGAAAAAGCCCGTGAAGAATTCCCAGCACGAAAGAATCTCCACTTTTTTCACGAAAATTTTCGGAATCTCGATGTAGTACTCGAAAATTATTTTGGGACCAAAGAAGAAGTCCTCGACGGAGCTTCCTTTGATCTCGGTCTTTCAAGCGACCAGCTTGAACATTCAGGAAGAGGATTTTCTTTCCAAAAAGAAGAACCGCTTCGTATGACGCTTTCCGCACATCCAAGTCTTGATGATTTGACGGCGGAAAAAATAGTGAATGAGTGGAGCGAAGAAGAAATCGCCGATGTCCTCTACGAGCTCGGAGAAGAGAAGAAGTCTCGTCGAATTGCCAAAGCCATTGTGGAGGCTCGAAGGAACAAAAGAATCACCACGACGAAAGAATTGGCGGAGGTCGTTGAAAAGGCTTCTCCCCGAAGGGGAAAAATTCACCCCGCGACCAAAACTTTCCAAGCGCTTCGAATCGCGGTGAACGGAGAGCTCACGGCTCTCAAAAGCGCCCTCGAGCATTCACTTCTTGGACTTCGAAAAGGGAGGCGTGTGGCCGTCATATCCTTCCATAGTCTTGAAGACAGAATAGTAAAGAAATTTTTCAAAGAGAAAGCGTTGGAGAACGAGCTTGCCATTATTACCAAAAAACCAATTGTTCCAACACGGGCAGAAATGAAAGATAACCCGCGTTCTCGAAGTGCCAAACTTCGAATTGCGGAAAAAATATAAGTAGTACGAGTCATACACACCATGTCATTTATTGAAATAAAAAGAATAGATTTTATACGCTTCCGCCGTTTCTTACTGGCACTTCTTTTTATACAGGGGGTAACGTACGCCTATTTTTTACACGCTACCGTTTCTGATGTGGTACGGGTTGAAGATGCCGAAAAAAATATATCCGCTTTGAATTCCAAAATCGGCATCTATGAAGGGCAGTATTTGACTATGGTACGAAGTAGGGTGACTCTTGAGAGGGCAAGAAACTTGGGGTTTATTGAAGCCAAAGAGGGGGTAGCGTATATTGGAGGGAGTATCGGAGCAAATCGTCTGACGTCGGCCGCCATCATTTCTCAATAATTTTGCTTGGGCGCTCCGCCAAGGCGGGATAAGTCCCACTATCTTCTTTTCGTAATGAACTCTTCACTTTTACGAATTCGTATTCTCTCCGGGTGCATTATCATCGGCGCCCTTATTTTGCTCTCCAAGCTCTATGTAGTTCAGATTGTTTATGGGGATTATTTTCGTGATCGCGCTGATCGTCAATATGTAAAAACGGGGGCATCTATTTTTAATCGGGGAAGTATAAGTTTTCTTCAAAAAGATGGTTCTTTGGTCGGAGCGGCGACTCTTCAAACGGGTTATATCCTTGCCATAAGTCCGAAGCTTCTGGATGACTCTGAAGATGTCTATGCGCGGCTTTCGAACACCTATCCTCTGAATCGAGAAGAGTTTTTTTTGAAAGCTTCGAAAAAAGAAGACCCCTATGAAGAACTCGCTCGGCATCTTTCGGATGGAGAGGCACAAAAAATAAGCGATTTAAAAATCGAAGGAGTCGTAGTTACCAAAGAACGTTGGCGCTACTACCCCGGGGGGAAGCTTGCTTCACAAACGCTCGGTTTCGTTGGTTTTAAGGGAGACGTGTTGACGGGGCGCTATGGCCTTGAGCGCTACTACAACGATATTCTCTCTCGAGACGAAGGCAACGCCTATACGAACTTCTTTGCCAAAATCTTTTCTAATATTACAGAGGTGAGCAAAAAAGAATTTGCTGGCGAAGGAGATATTGTTTTAACCATCGAACCGACCGTTCAAGACTATCTCGAAGGAATACTTCAAAAAACCATCACTCTGTATTCTGCAGTTTCTGGAGGAGCGATGATTATAAACCCAAAAAACGGCGAAATTTATGCGTTGGCAGGATACCCCGACTTTGATCCGAATTCTTTTCAGATGGAGAAGAATGGGGCCGTGTTCAGTAACCCACTCGTTGAGGGCGTTTTTGAAATGGGCTCTATTATCAAGCCTCTCACCATGGCTTCTGGGATTGATTCTAAGGCGGTGACGCCAACGACGACGTATGATGACCAGGGGTTTCTCGTTCTCGATGGAAAGAAAATTTCAAATTATGACGGGAAAGGAAGAGGAATAGTTTCTATGCAGGAAGTGTTGAGCCAATCTCTCAATACTGGAGTTTCTTTCGTGGTCGCGAAAGAGGGGAAAGAAACCTTCGCTCGGTATTTTAAAAATTTTGGTTTCGGGGAAGAGACGGGAATTGATCTTCCGGGAGAAGCGAGGGGCTTAGTAAAAAATCTTGAGAGTACGAGAGATATTGAATTTGCCACCGCCTCTTTTGGCCAAGGAATTGCCTTGACTCCCGTGCAAACGGTGCGCGCTCTTTCTTCCCTTGCCAATGGAGGACTCCTCGTGACTCCGCATGTGGTGAAAGAGATTCGCTACAATCTTGGGGTAAGCCGAAAACTCTCTTATGGCGATGGGAAGAGGGTGCTTAAGCCTCAAACTTCAGAGACGGTGAGTCGGATGCTCACCACAGTTGTTGATACCGCTTTGGCACACGGGAAAATAAAACGTCTCCACTATTCCGTCGCCGCAAAGACCGGTACGGCGCAAATAGCAGAGAACGGGAAGTATGACCCCGACCGCTTTATGCATTCATTTTTCGGCTACTTTCCCTCTTATGACGCGAAATTCCTGGTATTCTTCTATATTGTAAATCCCAGAGGGGTCCAGTTCGCTTCGGAAACCTTAACCGAGCCATTTAACGAAACGGTCGAATTTCTGATAAATTACTATCAGGTTCCACCTGACAGGTAGGCTACAGTCTAAGAGATCGCCCACGGGAGCCTAAAACATTCTATGAAAGAAATCATAAAAAAACTCATTTACTCGATTCTTCAGTATGAATCGAAAATCATTCTTGCCCGGTTTAAGCCTTATATCATTATGGTGACGGGGAGTGTAGGGAAGACTTCCACCAAGGACGCGTTAGCTTCCGCTCTTTCTCCTTTTACTTCCGTCCGTAAAAGCGAAAAAAGTTTTAATTCAAACATCGGAGTTCCGCTCACTATTCTTGGTCTTAAGAATGGTTGGAATAATATTTTTTTCTGGACGTGGAATATTTTTCTCGGTGCTTTCAAAGCCATGTTTCAAACTCGCTATCCGAAAGTTCTGATACTGGAAGTGGGTGCCGATAAGTCTGGAGAGCTTGAAGAAATTCTTGAGGACTTTGAGCCTGACTCTTGTGTGGTAACCCTTTTTCCTGACGTGCCTCCCCATGTTGAAAATTATTCCTCTCGGGAGGAGCTCTTTACCGCAGAAGCGCTTCCCGCTTTTGCGGTTCCCAAGGAAGGTTTTGTTATTTTAAATATTGATGACGAGCGAGTGCGCTCTCTCGAAGGAGAAGTGAAGGGCCAGGTGCTTTTTTATGGAGCTACCCCTCCATCTCTTTTTCGTTTGGTCGGAGAAGATATTCAGTACGAAAAAATTGCGGGACAATTTCTTCCTTTCGGTTCCATCTACCAATTTGAATGGGAGGAAGAAAACGAAAAAGACGAAAGAGAGAAAAATAAAAGGGTTGTACGAGAAGAAATTTTCCTCCCTCGAGTACTCGGCATTCAGCATGCCTATCCCATTTCTGCTTCTCTCGCAATGGTTTCTGCCTTTGGCTTTGATCCAAAAAAAGCGCTCAAAGCATTTTCAAAACATATTCCTCCAAAGGGGAGGATGAACCTTATCGAGGGAGTAAAAGGGACGATGATTATCGACGATACGTACAACTCTTCTCCAAAAGCCGTGGATGAAGCGCTCAAAACTCTCAAACGCGTTTCAACTGCCGGAAGAAGAATCGCGGTACTTGGAGACATGCTTGAGCTTGGAGAATATTCGCAGGAAGCGCACAAAGAAGCGGGAAGACTTGCTAAAGCCTATGCTGATATTTTATTTACCGTCGGAGTGCATTCTCGTGGAACGGCTGAAGGAGCGCTCTCATCCGGAATGGATGAAGAGAAGATTTTTCAATTTGATGATTCACGGGAGGCAGGAAAATTTCTAGAAGGGATGATACAGTTTGGAGACGCGATTTTGGTAAAAGGCTCGCAGGGAATGCGGATGGAGCGGGTGGTTTTGGAGGTGATGCGTCATCCCGAACAGAGAGAAAAACTTCTCGTTCGGCAGGAGAAAGAGTGGGGAAAGAGGTAGAGATGAGGCAGTAGTTTGTAGGCGGTAGGGAGTAGGAGTTTTCAAGGTGAGTCCTTAGCTCTGGAAGGTCTCTCCTTGGAAACTTATTCAGAAGAGGGCATAATCACGAGTCGAATTTTTCCGTCAAAAATTCGCTTTACGTTGACAAAGTTTCTGAATGTGATCCTACCGGGAATCGGGGTCAGCTCATACTAGGGAAAGGTGACTTCGCCTCATCATCTTGTATGGTCACGGATAACCCAATTGCCATCGCGATTGGATTTCCTCGACCCCGACTCGCCTGTTTAGTTAGCAGGCTAAACATGGCTCCGTCTGTCACAAGGTAGAAAAAGCAAAGTAGTTTGCTTTTTCTACCTTGTGACCCTACGGGGAGTCGAACCCCGCTTCTGAGCTTGAAAAGCTCATGTCCTAACCGATAGACGATAGGGCCTCTGAATCTTCCAGTAGAGGCAACAATATCCGAAGATGTGCGAATATTCAAGAGAGAAACTTCAAGAAGAGAAAATTGTGGTATAGTCTTGAGTTCATTCATTTATGTCCGAGGTCTCGGAAAATAAAAAAGTCCAAGGGAAATATCGGAAAATGTACGAGTTTCACATTGGCTTAAACTGATTTTATTCTATGGAACAGTCGGTGGCGTTTTTGAAGAAAGATAGGCGCTTTGCGTCGGTGATTAAAAAACATGGGAGTCCAGAACTCAAGCGGGGAAGAAATGTTTTTCAAGCGCTCGTTCGTTCCATTATGTATCAGCAAGTCACCGGCAGGGCGGCGGCGAGCATTTTGAATAAATTTGTGTTGTTGTTTCCTGAAAAGAAATTTCCAGAACCTAAGGATGTACAAAAAATTTCTGTTGAAAAACTTCGTTCTGCTGGACTTTCGGGGCAAAAAGTTTCGTATGTGAAAGATTTAGCTGAAAAATTTTTGGACGGAACGATAGAAGAGAAGAAGCTTTCAAAAATGACAAATGAAAAGGTGATTGAACATCTTGTCCAAGTGAAGGGAATCGGAGTCTGGACGGCACACATGTTCCTTATTTTTACGCTCAATCGGCTCAATGTGCTTCCCACAGGAGATTTGGGGATACAAAAAGGATTCAAGGTTTTATATAAATTGAGAGAAATGCCGGATCATAAAAAAATGGAAGCTTTGGCGAAGCCATGGCGTGAACATGCCTCGGTAGCTTCGTGGTATCTCTGGCGGGTGGCGGATGAGGCGAAAGAAAGACCAGAAAAAATAAAAACTAAAATACAAAAAAGAGAAAAGAGAGAAATAAAAAAATAACGCGGCCCGATTATGTGAGTCTCGCGCTATTTGCGGTGGGCATTAGATTTCACTCTCACTTCATTGGTCGCTCAGAGGTACGTCCTTCAGAATTTTTCTCTGGAACGCTCTGGCCGCCAAGAAGTATCTCTTGGAAAAATCACCGGTTTTTGTTGCCGGTTCCGTTAAAGCCTTGCGCTCCAACCCCCCAAGTCTCCCTTTGGCGAGCTTGGTCAGACGCGCTCTCCAGAATGGCTTATCGCCTGCAACATGCCAGAGCTCGTGTCGGACGGCATCTCTAAGGCTTTTACCTCCATGGTGGATGAGTCGTAAAACCGAATCGAGGTGTCTTTTTTCAGTGCTAGTGAGCACGTCTACTTCCTCCCCCGTGGTATAGCTGACGTCTTACCTCCGATGGACACGCCTCGACAAGAGAGGGAAGACTGGATGGTCTCCCGAGGCCGAAGAACTGTCGGAGGGCGCAATTCAGGTCTCTCGCCACACAGGCGAGGTCTGTTGCTATGAACTCTTGGCCTACGGCGCAAAAGTAATAGGCATCTCCGTGTTCAATGGAGACAAGTATTTGTTCCGGTTTGTACTGCCGGAGCAAGACGCGTTGGAGGTATTTCCTCAAGCGATTAATTTCCTCCCCAGATGCCTCGTAGATGGCAACTCCATAAACCCCCCACGAATAGTCTTTTGGGGCTTTCAGAGAATAGAATGCTGTTGTTTTCATGTACCCTCCCTTAGGGTTACTTTCCAGTTGGGAATGATACCATGAAACAACAAAAAAGCAAAATTTTGTGTGGAAAAGACCTAAAAATAATGGTTTTGTAAGTTCAAGAAAGGCTAAGAAAAAAGTGAATCTACAACCTCTTTTACCGTACTTCCGTCAGCTTGACCTTTAAGTTCTTTGAGGATGGCCCCCATGAGCACTCCTTTTTTAGTCGGGTCAGTCATTCCCATTTTCTTTTGTACTTGCTTCGCTACTTTAAAAATTTCTTCTTTCGGAATTTGAGCGGGGAGATACTCTTCAAGAATTTTGAGTTCTGCCGTTTCTTTCTCTACCAAGTCTTGGCGTCCTCCTTTTCCAAATTGTTCAATAGAATCTTTGCGTTGCTTGGTGAGGCGCTTTATCACCGCGAGACAGTCCTCGTCTGAAAGAGGGTCTACCGGCTTTTTTCCCTTCGCGACAAGTTCATTCGTGAAAGCGGCCATCATGCCTCGAAGCACTGAAACCCGAAGAGCGTCTCTCGCCCGCATGGCATCCGTCATTTGAATTTTAATCTTTTCTTGCATAAGTTGGATTTTACCAGAACAGAGGAATTTTCCCAAAAACAAAAACTGTACATTCTCATATCCTCCGCGTATTCGTATCCCTTCCTTCCTTCTTTCTTCTTCTATTTTTCTTTTTTTCCATTCCCCCCCTCATACACTGATAAAACGCTATAGCGTTTTATCAGTGTATGAGGGGACTTTGTTTTCTTGCATCACTTTTTGGTTTTCTTTGGTTTTTTCCTTCATTTTTTCTCATGTGTTAGAATGAAAAAATGTCGCAGATGACTCTCATTATCATTTTCGGGCTCTTGGTTCTTCTTCTGAACGCGGGGGTTGTTTGGATGCTTTTGGGAAGAAAGAAACCGGAGGAAAAATCGCAAGATGACAGCGGACTCAAACTTCTTTTGACCCAGATGAATGAGCTTACCCGAGTGGTGGATCACAAAATTTCCGAGTCTTCCAAACAGATGAGCGAGTCAGTGCGTTCGCAGTTTTCTGAATCCGCTAAACTTATTCGTAATGTTACAGAGGGACTCACGAAACTCGATGAGACGAACAAGCAGGTTATTTCTTTTGCCGACCAGCTTCAGAATTTGCAAGACATTTTGAAGAATCCGAAACAGCGCGGAGTGGTGGGGGAATATTATTTGGAGACCCTTCTTCAAAATGTCCTTCCTCCCGGAAGCTACAAAATGCAGTATAAATTTACTGATGGAGAGATTGTTGATGCGGTGGTGTTTGTAAAAGAAAAAATTATTCCGATTGATTCAAAATTCTCTTTGGAAAATTATAATCGCTTGGTCGGAGAGGGGAATCAAGCGGAACGGGAGCGTCTCGAGAAACTTTTTGTGAATGATTTGAAAAATAGAATTGTTGAAACCTCGAAATATATTCGACCTGAAGAAGGGACGATGGACTTCGCCTTTATGTTTATTCCCCATGAGGCTATTTATTATGATCTTCTCACCAATACAGTGGGGGCGGTTACGGATGATACCGAAAACCTCATTCAGAGGGCGGCGGGGAAGTACAAAGTTATTATCGTGAGCCCGACTTCGTTTTTGGCCTATCTTCAAACGGTGCTCCAAGGTCTTAAGGCGATGGAAATTGAAGAGAAGGTGCATGATGTCATAAAGCGCGTCGGGGAACTTGGGAAGCATTTGAAGAGCTATGAAGACTATCACCAGAAACTTGGGAATGCGCTTGGAACGACTATAAA
The DNA here is from genome assembly GCA_038062775.1 of Patescibacteria group bacterium. Taxonomy (GTDB): domain Bacteria; phylum Patescibacteriota; class Minisyncoccia; order Phycocordibacterales; family JAKFXT01; genus JBBTWL01. The sequence continues at coordinate 12,385 of JBBTWL010000071.1, forward strand.
CCACTACAACGCTTCAGGAAAAGAATTAAAAAAAATTGATAAGGATGTGTACCGAATTGGAGGAAAGGAAATCGGGATTGATATCGAGCTTTTGGAAGGACCGGAGAAGGAGAGTTAGTAATTGGTAGGGAATAGATGGTAGTGAAGAAAATTTAAGTTTGAAGCAGTTCCAAAAATCGTGGCATACACAAATAATACGCAATCGCGTATTATTTGTGTATGGAGATTTCGGTGTGGAATTTTAATATCACCGCTTCTAACCAAGCGTTTTCATACGCGTACTTGCAAATAAGGGGAATTTCGCTAGAATGGGGCACTTACAAACCTATGAAGGAATTCGCCGTCATTCTTACAGGAGGAAAGCAGTACCCGGTCTCTGTCGGGGACACTTTGGCAATTGAAAAGATGCTTCCAGAAAAAGGGGCTTATAAAGAAGGGGATGCCGTTATTTTCGACAAAGTGCTTCTTTATGATAATGGGAAAGATACGCTTATTGGAGAGCCCTATTTGAAGGGAGCTTCGGTAAAGGCGAAAATCCTTGAGATCGGAAAGGGGGAGAAGGTCATGGTAGTTAAATATAAAGCTAAAAGCCGATATTTAAAGACTCGGGGACACCGCCAGCCTTATTTCAAAATTGAAATAACTCAAATTTCAAAATAACTCTCCGCGCTTACTTGTCCGCCAAAGTGTCCATGTCGGAGAAAGGTGTGGAGAGTCATTTTTTTATAACATACATTGTTCGGTTGTCCGAGATTTGTTTTATACTATAGACATCTCGGAAGTTTAGTTGGTCTCAAAAAGTTTGAAGGCATTAATAATTCAAGCTTCCTTCCTTCTCCTTTTCCTTTCCTTTTCCTCGTCCGCGAAAGCATTTGTATCCGCAAAAGGTGGAGCGTATCTATTTTCGATACGCCTTTCCAGCACGTTCTATAAGTCCACCCCCTCAATGCGTGACATCGGATGTCACGCATTGAGGGGGTGGTTTTTGCTTTGCGGGGAGGATTGTTGATGTCCCGTATTAAGAGATACCTGATGAGAAAACTTGTCTCCTCTTTCCGAATTTTTCAAAGCCTGGTGAAGACTAATTTTGTCCGCATTATCCACAGAAAGAAAGTTTTGTTCTCTTAAAAATACTATAATACTCGGTGAGATGGACGAGATTTTTTTGGAAGGAAAAAAGCTCATCTCGGCGAGCCGAGCCGCCGAGATGAGCGGATACACGCAAGACTATATAGGCGAACTTGTTCGAGCTGGTAAGTTTTTGGGGAAAAAGGTTGGACGTGTCTGGTATGTTGAAGAAGACACTTTACACGAATATCAAAGAATCATTTCGCAAGATAAAATTTCCCGAGCTGACGCTCTTTCGGAACAGTCAAAAAAAACATTAAGAAATTTTTCAGGTTCGCCTTCTTTGGCCTTGAAAGGAAATAATGAAGATTCCTTTTTTGACGAAGATCCTCCGAAAATATACGAACCCATTTCCTATTCGCCTCCGCAAGAATCTCATTATGCCGAGTATATTCGGAACTTTCTCGTACCCGACAAGGGGAGCAGTCAAAGATTGAGAGAAGTCTTGGAGGGAGGAAACTATATTGTAAAAAATGAGCTGTCGGAAAATATCAAGGAGTCAACTTTCTTGGATTCACCAATCTCTGTTATCCGAGAATCAAATACAAATAAAGAAATCTCGGACGCTCATCGTTTCAATCAGCTTAAAAAAGCTTCCTTTGGGAAATACTATTTTTTCAAAACCGCTTTCAAAAATACTCTTGCGGTGGTCTTTACCTTTTTTATTTTTTTCGGAATTTCTTCGGCCACTCTTTCTTTCTATCGCGCCACACCACTCCTTCCTTCCGGCCTTTCCCAGGGAGAGCAAGAAAGAATTGCCCAAAAACTTACGCTCCTTTCCTCAAACCTTTCCTCAAAAATTTCGAATGTTTTTGAAAATTTTTCCCGCAAAGTGGCGGAGGGCGGGATACGCGCCGAAGCGAGTCTCGGAGAGCTTTCCGCGGAGCTTTCTTCAAGACTCTCGGAGAGCATCTCTTCTTTTTTCTTGTGGTTTTTTCCTTCTCAAAAATCCGATCGTCAGACCAACGATACGCAAACAGCGGAAAATACTCCTTCGCGCCAATCTGCTCAAGTGGCAGTCTTGGAAACTTCGGAGAAAATTTCCAAAGAACCTTCTCCTCCATCTTCCTCCCGGACGCCTTCTCCCGTTCCTCAAAAAGTTGTTATTGAAAAGACCATCGTTGGGAAAACTATAGAAAAAATCTCTGCCGGGATTTCAAGAGAAGAATTTAATTCTCGTTTTCAAGAACTTTCTGGAAAATTTTCTTCCGATATCTTGCGGATTTTAGCGCAACTTTCCGGGCAGTATTCCGCTCCCTCCGGACTCTATCAAGTGATTGCGCATACCAATAAAATTGATCAGCTTTCAGGAACTATTATCTCCTCTCCGCGCATCACCGGTGGAAGCTGGGGAAGCGCGGATGTCTCCGGAATACTTTCTGGAACATTTTCCGGGACTATCGCCGGAGCCAATATTACCGCTACCACCACTTTCTCGACCCAAGCCACCACCACTTTTGCCGGAGGGATTGATCTTTCGGCCGGTTGTTTTGCGGTGAGCGGAGTTTGTATCACTGGAGGCGGAGGAAGCGGAGGAAGCGGAGGAAACTCAAAATTCGCTTCAAGCACCGACAACACTTCCGTTTATCCTAACTTCGCTTGGAAAATTGGTATCGGAACGACGACTTCCGCGTGGCAACTTCAAGTCGCATCAGGTACCGCTCCCCAACTTGCTCTCTCCGACCCTGACGCCGGAGCCGACCTCAAGCATTGGATTATGCGCTCTGTTGGGGGCAACCTCTACTTCGCGACTTCAAGTGACGCGTATGCGACAAGCACTACTGCGGCACTCACCATTACCAAGACCGGATTCGTCGGCATCGGCAACACTTCACCCGCATCTCGTCTCGACATCCAAAACTCCGCTACCTCCTCCGCTATCGTGAGTCTTCGCGACCCGCTCGGAAATGTTTCCCTTGAACTTCGCGCGGGCACTTCGACTCTCTTCAACACTTTTGTTGGATTCGAGACTGGGAAGGTGAACACTACCGGCATATACAATACTGTCACTGGGTATCAAGCTCTCTCCTCCAATACCTCCGGCTCACACAATACCGCAAACGGCTTACAAGCTCTGTACTCCAACACCACTGGCGCCAATAACACCGCGATTGGCCGTTCTGCCCTCTTCTCCAACAACACTGGATCATCCAACACCGCTACCGGTTATCAGGCTCTCTACAACAACAACACCGGTATAAACAACACCGCCAGTGGCTATCAAGCTCTCTTCTCCAATACTTCCGGCTCATACAACACTGCATATGGCCAATATGCCCTCCTCTTTAACACTATTGGCGCTACGAACACGGCTATTGGCGCGTATTCTCTTTATAACAACAGCGCGGGTTCATACAACATTGCGAATGGAAGCTATGCCCTCTACAACAACACCACAGGCTCCTCCTCCGTCGCCATCGGTTGGAAATCGCTCTTCGCCCTAAATACCACCGGCGCATCAAGCACCGCCCTCGGTTCTTGGGCGGGGAAGACGGTTACAACAGGAATAAATAACCTCTTTCTCGGAGACGAAGCTGATACTTCTCTCGCTACGATTTCTGGTTCCACCGCTATTGGAAGTCATGCTCTTGTCGGCATCTCAAACGCCATGGCGCTCGGAGGAGACACCAACTCTGCCTATGGAGTCTCTGTCGGTATCGGAACTTCCACTCCTTTCTGGAAACTCCAGATTGCCTCCTCCACTCTCCCCCAACTTGCTCTCACCGACCCAACCGCCGGTACTAACCTCAAGCACTGGGTCGCCCGCTCTGTCGGAGGCAATCTCTACTTCGCGACTTCAAGTGACCTCTATGCCACCTCATCCCTTGCCTCCCTCTCCATATCAGCGAACGGTCTTCTCACTATTCAAAATGGTCTCTTAGTGAACTCTTCCACCACTCTCCAAAACTTCACCGCTCTCACCTCAACCACCACGAACTCAACGAGCA
>JBBTWL010000072.1:0-1059 GCA_038062775.1 Patescibacteria group bacterium
CCACGCGGTATCTTTTCCATCAAACGTCCAGTAGCCGACAAGGCCTTGGGTGAGGGTGTCGAGGCGAGGAACGCTGAAAGTGAGAGCGGAAGCAGAAAAAGGAAAGAAGACAAATGGAACGGAGAGAAAGGACAGAAGAAAAAACAACATCACTCCTTTTACAAGGTTCGACCTTGTAGTACAAGGTCGAACCTTGTAATTTTTTCGTTTTTGGAAAAATATCGTCATGTTTTCTATAGTACCACTTATTCTTTGCCGTATGAAAGAATAGGACAAATACTCAATTCATGGGAAAAGATAAGCGAGTTTGAATTTAGGGCCACCCCATCGGGGTGGCTTTTTGTTTTTCTGTCTAATCGTCGAGATAGAGCACTTTTCCCGGTTTCTCCGGAGGTTCTTCAAACAAATCGGGAGAGATGTCGCCGATAAACTGTGAAGGGAAGTTCCATCTTTTTTCTCCGAACACATTTCGAGAAGCGGTGTAGGAGAGAAATAACTTTTTCCTCGCTCGAGTAAGGGCAACATAGAAAAGTCTCCGTTCCTCCTCGTCTTCCTCAATACTTCTCTCTCTTTTCCTTCTGTTTCTTCCGTCTTGCGCTCTCTCGTGCGGGAACAATCCTTCTTCAAGTCCGGAGATGAAAACGTAATCGAACTCAAGACCTTTGGACGCGTGCACCGTCATGAGGCGAACTGCGTTGTCATTTTTTTCTAAATCGTCTTGGTCGGACGCGAGGGCGGCGTCGCAGAGGAGCATCTCAATACTTTCTCCCGGGGGAAAGAGGTTGTATTTTTCAGAAAGCGAGAAGAGTTCGTAGAGGTTCTGCAATCTTTCTTCTCCTTCTTCCCCGCCCTTCTCTTCAAAATGAGTCTTGAATCCTCCTTCGCTGATTACAAAAGCAATCACTTCAGATGCGGGTTTTGTTTCCGCAGTTTCTTTTATGCGTTGAAGCAAATTTTTAAATTGTAGTATTTTTTCTCGAGCGCCGAGGGGGAGAGTGTGTTCGAGTCCCGCGTGTTTGCTGAGAAGGGTTGTTTTTCCGATACCTCGCGGGAGAGCGC
>JBBTWL010000073.1:0-1267 GCA_038062775.1 Patescibacteria group bacterium
GGATCTTTCTTCCAATCATCCGAAACGTCCACATAAAGCTCAAGCTCGTTTCCATCAGGATCAAGAACATAAATACTATTCGTTACAGAGTGATCCGCCGTGCCCACAATCGGTACTCCTTTTTTTTGAAGCTCTTGGTAAATTTTCTTAAGCTCCTTCTTGCTATTTCCCACCTTAAACCCAATGTGATAAAGCCCGGGAGAGGCTTTATGAGAAGCTTCTTTCGGCTGTCCTCCGATTTCAATAAGCAAAAGCTCATGATGCGTCCGGCTGGAAGAAAAAGCGGCGAGAGGAAAATCGTTGGCAATTTCTCTAAAGCCAAGCGTTTCTCGATAAAATCGAGAGACTTTTTCCAGATTCGTCACATAGAGAACGACGTGTCCAAGTTCTTGTATTTTTATCATCAATAATTATTTTTTCTCACCGTGAAGAGAAGCTGTCCTTTTTGCCAATCTCTTTTTACGGATAATGAAATACCAAAAATAAATTGCGACGAGAAAGATGACGTTTGGAATAAAAATTTCCGGAGTTCCCCAGCTTCGCCCTTCAATATAAAAATCGGATACGGGCCACAGAAACGGCGTTGGGAAAAACTGCGAGGAGTGAGTCGGAATATCAACGAGAATGTGGAGTGGCCATGCCAGAAATTCCCATAACGGTTTCTTTCGAAGAAGCCACACGAACCCAAAAACAATCGCGAAAATAATGAGGCTGTGCGTGATATTGTAGAGCGAATCAACATAGGAGGGAATGGTGTTTGGGTCCGGTGGGCCGTTTTTCCAGTCGGGGCCGGAGGCGAATCCTAAAATCCTTTCCGCAAAAAATATCCCGAAAGAAAAAAGGTCTGGAGCGATGCCAAAGAAAAAGGCTAGCCAAAAACTTTTTCGGTTTCTTCTTCCAAAAGCAATGGAGCCGTAGAGCCCGTGAGAGAGAATATCCATATCTTGATGAAGAATTGAGAGAGTGCTAATACGAAAGAATAAAGACTTCTTTTTTCCCTTTCCGAATAAGAGAAAGCTCTTCGGGAAGGTTTTTAAGAACAAGACGAAATCCGAGATCGGTTATCTTTTCATCGTTGAGCGTGATAGCTCCATTTTGGATAAACTCTCGGGCTTCCCGCTTGGAAAACATAATGCCTTTTTCCGTCAAAAAATCCACAAATAAAATTCCTTCACTGAACGCCTTCCGTGAGAGCTCAATGGTAAGAGCCGTTCCAAGAAGAAGTCTTTTGTCTTCTCGAGAAAGCGAGAACTTGGATGCTTCCAGA
>JBBTWL010000074.1:0-7868 GCA_038062775.1 Patescibacteria group bacterium
CACAAAGCGTGCAGTTGCCGCATCCCCATTTAAGGTTGGTGATATCAACGAAGTAGTCTTGGTTGGAGGACAGACCCGAATGCCGGCTATTCAAGAGGCCGTAAAAGCCCTTTTTGGAAAAGAACCAAATCGTACGATTAACCCTGATGAAGTTGTTGCCGCCGGAGCCGCGCTTCAGGCAGGGATTCTTCAGGGAGATGTAAAGGATATTCTGCTTCTTGATGTTATTCCGCTTTCCCTTGGAATTGAGACGCTTGGAGGAGTGGCGACAAAAGTTATTGAACGAAATACCACCATTCCAACGAGTCGTTCGCAGGTTTTTTCCACCGCTTCCGATAATCAAACCTCGGTTGAAATTCACGTGGTTCAAGGAGAGAGGCCGATGGCGAATGACAACAAAAGCCTCGGGCGATTCAATCTCGATGGTATTCCTCCCATGCACCGCGGAGGCCCGCAGGTAGAAGTAACTTTCGACATTGATGCGAACGGAATTCTCAGTGTCAAAGCAAAAGAAAAAGGAACAGGGAAAGAGCAATCTATTCGTATTGAAGCGAGCTCGGGACTTTCTTCAGCTGATATCGAAAAAATGAAACAAGAAGCCGAAGTCCACAAAGCGGATGATGAGAAAAAGAAAGAAGCCGTAGAATCCCGAAATCACGCAGAGGCTCTTCTCTACACCACAGAAAAAACACTCAAAGACAACGAAGGAAAAATTCCAGAAGATTTGAAAACCTCCATCGAAGGAAAAGCCACCGAACTTCGAAAAGTGAAAGACGGAGATGACGCTTCGCTTATCAAGCAAATGACAGAAGTTTTAAGTACCGAGCTTCAAAAAATTGGTGAAGCGCTCTATAAGGAGAACCAGAAAGAAAGTCAAGACAGTAAACAGGAAAGTAAAGAACAAACTCCTCCAGAAAATCCTATCGGAGAAACTCCATCAGGTCCGGCAACCAAGTAAAAGGAAATAATTAAAATTTGTATTACGCTTCGAAAATAAGCTATACTTTTTCTATGACCAAAGACTACTATCAAATTCTTGGAATCGACAAGAAGGCAAGCAAAGAAGACATCAAAAAAGCCTTCCATAAACTCGCTCATCGATATCACCCTGATAAAAAAGGGGGGGACACTGAAAAATTCAAAGAGGTAAGTGAAGCGTACAGCATTCTCTCTGATGATAAGAAGCGCGCCGAGTATGACTCCTACGGGAGAACCTTTAGTGGCACAGAAGGAGCGGGATACAATGCTACTGGATTTGATTTTAGTAACTTTGCGAACTGGGGTGGAGCGTTTGAAGATGCGGGGATTAACCTTGGTGATATCTTCGGAGATATTTTTGGCGGGGGAACAACGCGTCCACGAGGACGAGATATTTCTCTCCACATTGAAATTTCTTTCCGCGAAGGAATTTTTGGGGCTACTCGAAAAGTATTGGCTGAAAAGACAGCGCAGTGTGAAATCTGTCGCGGTTCCGGAGCAAAACCAGAAACAGAGATGAAGACTTGTGCCACCTGCTCGGGAAACGGAAAAGTGAGAGATTCCAAACGATCTATTTTTGGAGCCATAAGTGTGGTGCGTATCTGTGAAACTTGCCACGGCGCCGGAAAGATTCCAAAAGAAAAATGCAGTACCTGTCACGGAGCAGGGATTAGAAAGAGAAGTGAGGAAATTACCCTTGCCATTCCTCCCGGTCTTGAGGACGGAGAAGTGCTTCGTATGGAAGGAATGGGAGATGCCGTCTTTGGGGGAGACAATGGGGACCTATACGTAAAAATCCGCATCGGAAAACATCCTTCCATTGAACGAGAGGGGGTAAATCTCGTCATGAATTTGAATATCAAACTCTCCGAGGCACTTCTCGGGTCTGACCGAACGATTGAAACATTGGATGGTCCAATAACTCTTAAAATCCCTTCAGGTATTGCTTTTGGAGAAATACTTCGCATTTCCGGAAAAGGAGTTCTCACGCAAAGAGGGAAACGGGGAGACTTTCTGGTACGCCTCCATATTTCGCTTCCGAAATCTATCAACAGAAAAACGAAAGAAATCATTGAAAAACTTCGCGAGGAGGGAATATAATGGAGGCATAGTCGCTTGTAAAGTTTAAAACGGCTCTTTTACAAAATGCAAAATATTCTTCCCGCAGCGCTTCCTTCATCACTTCCGGTGATTCCGCTTGATATTCTCGGAGTGATTGTCTTTTTGGCTGTTCTTTTTGGAGTCTTTATGTATTTCCGAAAGACCACCGCCATTGCTTTTACTCTCTCTCCCTTTCTTGCCGGATTTCTTTTTGAATCTTTTCCTTACATTGCCAAGATTGAATCCTTGGCGAAAACCGACGCCCTGAAACTCGCATCATTCCTCGGACTTTTTCTCGTTCTTTTTACTTTGTCGTTTTTTTGCGTTCGCCGTATTGTCGCTTCCGTATATCCGCAAAACTCTCTCATGAAAAGCGTCGAAGCCGCGCTCTTGGCTTTTTTCTCTGCTGGAAGTATTTTTCTGGTTCTTTGGAAAATCGTGCATGTCGGAGCTCTTTCAAAACTTGCCCCTTCTCTTGGGACTCTCTTTGCCATTCCAAGCATTCTATTTTGGTGGGGGATAGGCACGTTATTTCTCCTTATCTTTCTCGCTCGGGAGTAATCCAAGAAAAAAATTGACATTTGGCCATTTTTTTGGGATAACATACGGCAGATTGTATTCGGAAAATTCATCAACTAGAGAAACAGAAATAAGGAGAGGACAATGATTCAATTGCTCGAATCTGCCCCCAAAAGAGTGTTTTTTACTGGGGCTACCGGGGGAGTTGGTTCGAGCTTGTTGTTCGAGTTACTTTCCCAAGGCTTCCACATAACCTGTCTCGTAAGGCCACAAAAAGGCATGAGCGGGTACGATCGGCTGAAAGGACAGTTGGGGGTCATTCCCCAAAACCTCTCAATCGTTGAGGGTGACGTCACCCTTCCGCTTTGTGGAATCCCTTCCCATGACAGAGAACGTCTCAAAGGGAACATAGACCTCATTTTGCATGGGGCGGGAGAAATTGGCTTCGACGAAAGAAACGCTGAAAAGACGTACCGAGTAAATCACGGAGGGACAGTAAACGTTCTCGGTTTGGCACATTTTCTTGATGTCCAGGATTTCCGTCACATAAGCACTGCTTACGTGGCCGGAGATTCCAAGGTATTTAAGGAAGGCGATTTGCGAGTTGGGCAGTTTCTAAGAAACCCCTACGAAGAATCGAAATGTCTGGCCGAAGAAGAGATTCATTACTGGGCAGCAAAAGGTGGAAAGAATTATATGATTTTTCGGCCGAGCATCGTGGTGGGGTCCTCTGAAACAGGAATCACCACTACCTTTGACGCCTATTATGGATTTCTTTACTTCCTCTACCGCATGTGGAAAAAATGGGTAGAAACCACCAGACTTTTCAGTTTGCCTTTGTATATCGACTGCTCGACAAGTTCTACGCTCAATCTCGTGACGAGTAATTGGTCCAATAAATTGATGGCTCAACTCCTTAAGTGTTCTCCAGACGGCAAGACTTACCACATTGTCGATGAAACCCCAAAGCCGATACTTTGGGTCACAAGTGAATCCTTGAAATATCTCGGCATTACCGGCGTCCATTTGGGAAAACAGAACCCTCTGGACTCTGATGACGCCAAAAAAGTGCAGGGAAGATTTGATCGCTTTATAGGGCGCCCCTTTGGTCCCTATATTGTGCACGAAGCTCGTTTTCTAACTGGCAATGCACGCGCTACTCTGGGAAAACACTATGCGGAGGCGCCGGAAATCACAGGAGAGCTCCTTCAAAGGCTTCTCGCTTTCGCACAAAAGAAATGGGATCAGGAAATTCTTCTGACCACAGAAACAATGTCTGCCGAGGTCGCATGATCCACTTCTTCTTCAAAGGCCCTGTTTCCTTGGAACTTGGGCCTTTTGACTTTTTTTATATTTATTATATACTGTCAAAAGTTATCGTTCATCAACCAATCAAAAAAAGAGGTGTGAGATGCATAACATCTATCCCGAACCGCTTCTTGGAGGATTGAAAACAGAGGAGGCTCGACGAGCTCTCCCTCGATTCCTTTACAACCGAACCATTATAAAGGCAGGGTACTTCAAAATCTTCTGTCTGAAAAAAGTACAGATACTCCTCCAAGCTTACATCTACGTGATGCTTCGTCCACGAAGGGGTAAAGTAGGCACCCTTGACGGAAATGAAGTGGATGTTGTCTACCGGAGAGAAGCGGAGACCTACGATCGGAAGCATCATCTGACAACATCCCTTACCGATACTTCTTGGCGCCGTGCCGCAGGATGGGCGCTTGTTGCTCTCGCAAGAGAGCTTGGAAAGAATCCTCAAGTTCTTGACCTCTGCACTGGAACAGGACTCACCATCAAGGAAATGGGTAACATCCTCAAGGAAAACGGTCTCGACGCTTGTTTCATCGGTCTCGACTATACAGAAGCAATGCTTGAAATGGCAAGAAAGCAAAGCTACCGAAATGAGTTCAAGGTTTCCTTCGTTCAAGGAGATGCCACAAAGCTCACTTTTGAAGAAAATTCCTTTGATTTTGTGAGCCAAGTGTTCGGCATCGGAGGAATTCCACTCACACGGGAGGATTCGGCTCAAGTTTTTGTTGAAACCCTTAAGGTTCTCAACATTGGGGGGAGGTTCTATCTTCACGACATGCATCGACCCATCCCAAGTCAGCCTGGAGAATATCCACTCCTTGTCTTCGGGGGCGTTCCCATGCCTCTTCTCGAAATCTACACCTACCTCAAGAGCACCGTTCCATTGGTTCTTAATCGCCTGTGGGGATGGAGAGACCCGACGATCAATTACTATCTTGCGGAGTTCACGACCTACCGGGCTGAGAAAACGGGAAAGTACTGGGGGTTTCGCGTCCTAAGCGAAGGCTTCAAGGCAGAGAGTTGGTGGTTTGATTTTCCAGTCATGCCAACAAAATGGACTCTTTCTGAGAAAGTGGAAATTTCGAAAGAAGAGTGCCAGCGTCGAAATAGTATCCGAGAGGACATTCTCCAGTGCATCGAGTCTCAGTGATTCAGAAAACAGAAAAATCAACGGCCATGTGACAGAAACCGCAGGAAAACGAATTTACTCTTCCAAGAATCCACGTTTCGTGGATTCTTCTTTGTTTTTAGAGTGCTACAATTGAACCACCCCTTCATTATGTTTAGTTTTTTTGCTCTATCTGGCATTTTTATTGTCCTGACCTCTGCGGCGATGGCTCTTTTGACGCTGGCACAACTTAAAGATAAGACTCGTCTTATCTTTGGGGTACTTTGTGGCATGGTGATGCTTTGGGGTATTGGTGTTTACAATATCGCTACCGCCAAGAACCCTGAAGAATCACTTTTTTGGTGGAGAATAGCGTATGTTGGAGTAATTTTTATTCCCGTTTTTTTCACTCATTTTGTCCATGTCTTTCTTGAAAAAAAGAATTATTTCTTTTTGAATTTCATTTATTTCCTTGGTACGTTCTATCTCTACGCCAGTTTATTTACAGAATATTTCATTAAAGAGGTTCATCCGATATTTGGGAATCTCTACTATCTTTCTTCCACACCACTCTACAATTCGTTTTTGACCCTCTTTGGACTCCTCGTTATCTATTGTCATGTAATTCTCTATCTTGCTTATCGAAAAATAGAAGGAATTCAAAAGCAACAAATACAATATTTTTTCATAGGATCCTTTATTGGTTTTACCGGAGGAAGTTTCAGCTTCCTTCCAGTGTATAACATCAATATATATCCTTACGCCAATATCGCTGTTGCCGCGTACCCAATAATAATTGGATACGCTATTTTCAAATATCAACTCATGAATATAAAAGTTCTCACCACGGAACTTTTTATAGGTTTTCTCTGGGTTTTTATTTTTGTCCGAGCTTTGCTTGCCCCATTTGGAAGCCAAGAACAGATTATTAATATCCTTCTTCTTATAATGACCATTATTGTTGGCGTACTCTTGATTCGGGGAGTCATGAAAGAAGTCCGATCCCGCGAACAAATCCAAAAACTGGCGCAAGATCTCTCGAAAGCGAATGCGCGCCTGAAAGAACTCGATAAGATGAAATCGGAATTTGTTTCGGTCGCTTCACATCAGCTTCGCAGTCCCTTAACCGCCATTAAGGGGTATTCTTCGCTTATTCTTGAAGGTTCTTTCGGGGAGCTCACCTCACAGCTGAAAGAACCCATTGAACGCGTTTTTCAAGCTTCTCGTTCGATGGCAACCCTTATTGAAGATTTCTTGAACATCAGTCGAATAGAACAGGGAAGAATGAAGTATCAATTCGGAGCGGTAGAACTCTACTCGCTTATTGCGGGAGTTATTCGTGAATTTATTCCAAACGTTGTTCGAGCGGGACTTCTTATGGAATTCAGCGCTGATGCCAAAAAGAAACACACCGTGTGGGGAGATGCCGACAAACTTCGACAAGTCTTTGGGAACCTCATCGATAACGCCATTAAATACACGAAGCGAGGGCGCATCATGATAACGCTCAAGCCGGATGACCAAAAGAAAATCTATCTTATTTCTATCATCGATAGTGGAGTTGGTATCTCGGCAGAAACTATTCCGTTACTTTTTGAAAAATTCAAACGAAGTGAAAATGCAAATACCGCAACAGTTGTTGGAACCGGACTTGGCCTCTATATCGCCAAGGAGATGATTCGATCTCACAATGGGCGCATTTGGGTAGAGTCACCCGGCATTGATCAGGGGAGTATTTTTCATATTGAACTAAATATGGCTTCAGTGGCTGATATGGTTTCCAGCAAAAAAGCGGAAGAGCTTGAAAGTTTTCATGCGAACAAAGTGACAAAATTTGCCGAGCAGATGTAACCCCCGTTAAAGAACTCACACAGAACATTAAGATTCTGTGTTTGTGGATAGAAAGTATATTCCATGGCAAGAACGTGAAATATTCTCCGAGCGGGGTAGCCCTCGCACTCGTATACGAGAGGTGCCTCACCCCCCCAATTGCATGACATCGGATGTCATGCAATTGGGGGGGTGACGTATGAGAGGATGAAAGTGTCCCGAAATCCACGACATAAAAGAAAAACCTCTGTTATAATTTTCCTATGATTTTCGAGAACACCCCACTTTTCTCAACCCTCATATATCTCATTGGGGGAACGCTCATGTTTTTTATTACGCTTCTGGTCTATCTTTCTTACCGGCGTTCAGGACATAAAATCCAAAAACTGATTGCCGTGATTTTCGGCTGTGTCACTGGTCATACTTTTGCCTTTGCTCTCCCGTTTGCTCTTGCGGGGGGGAATCCGTTTTGGAGCGGATGGGGCTACATCATTGGCATCATGTTTGTATATTTCGCTATGATTTTCGCTGTTCCCGTTATTTTTTTCTTTTCAGAAAACACTTCTTTTCACAAACTTGAAATTCCGCTTCTTTCCCTCATCACCATAAACGGAGTACTTGCTCTCTCTATCCTTATTCTTGATTTTCGACCCCCTCTCTCAAGCGAGTTCGGGTTCGTCATCTGGAACACCAACCCCATTGCCGGATGGCTCACCGGCCTTTCGGGCATGATTATCGGGAGTTCTTGGTTCTTTGTCTTCTACCGAAATTCGAGATACGTGCAAGACAAACATAAACGAATACGAATGGCACTTATGGGGGTCACGGGAATACTCTTCGGCCTGATTGCCATTTTGGTGTACACCTCGGAGCATGGACTCCAAACTGCTGTCGGACATATTCTTTTCCTCCTTTCCTGTTTTATTGGACTTGGCATTTACCTTACGCCAGAGTATGCGGAAGCTCAAAAAAACGCCTAGCCTAAGGCCTTTTTTCTTGTTACGATGCCTCTTAT
>JBBTWL010000075.1:0-2878 GCA_038062775.1 Patescibacteria group bacterium
GTTACCGGAACCAAAGGGAAAAGCACGACGGTAGAAATTCTCGCTTCCATACTCGAAGAAGCCGGATAACGTGTCGCCTCTCTCTCGACCATCCGATTTCGAATTGACGGAGAAGAGAAGAAAAACCTTTTCAAGATGACCGTGCCCGGACGATTTTTCGTCCAGAAATTTCTTCGTCAAGCGGTAGAAAAAAAATGCGACTTTGTCGTTATCGAAATAAGTTCTGAAGCCGCAAAGCTCTATCGCAATAAATATATTGACCTCGATGCCGTCATTGTGACCAACCTCGCTCCTGAACACATCGAATCCCACGGGTCGTTTGAAAAATACCGCAAGGCAAAACTTTCCATCGCTCGATCGCTTCTTCGCTCACGAAAGAAAAACACCGCGCTTATCTTAAACAGCAATGATGAGAATTTGAAACCATTTTTTACGATTCGTGTTCCAAACATTCTCCCCTTCTCTGTTTCAAAATTGGAAAGAAAAGAAATACACGGCAAACAAGAGTTTGTTTACAATGGAGCGCTCATAAAAACAATTCTCCCGGGAGAATTTAATGCTTCGAATATTGTTGGCGCCGCCGCTTGCGCTTCTTTCTTCCATATCCCTTCGGAAACGATTGCCCTTGCGGTTTCAAAAATACAAAAAATTCGGGGGCGGATGGAAGAAGTTTCAGAGGGGCAGAGTTTCCGTTGTATTGTCGACTACGCTCACACGAAAGAGTCTCTCGAAGCCGTGTATAAAGCCATATCGGAGAGAAAGATCTGTGTCTTAGGAGGTACCGGAGGAGGAAGAGACCACTGGAAGCGTCCGGAAATGGGAAAAGTAGCGAATCAGTATTGCGCTCACATTATTCTCACCAATGAAGATCCGTATGGTGAGAGCCCGTTAAAAATTATCGAGGAAGTGCGGAGTGGAATTTCAGAAGCGCCAACAGAAATTATTCTCGACCGAAGAGAAGCCATCCGGGAAGCTCTCTCTTTGGCAAAGTCTCCTGATGCCGTCGTTATTACGGGGAAAGGAACCGACCCCTACATCATGGAAGCGGGAGGAAAGAAAACTCCTTGGGATGACGCCGATGTTGCGAGGGAAGAACTTCAGAAGCTCCTTTCAAAGCGGAATGAGCCCGCAAGAGCCGAGGGGAGAAAAGACGGGAGTCGAAAGAGCCCGTAAGCTAAGGTATTATATTGATTCATGTCAGACGATCTTAAAATTCTTTTTGTCGTTATCGCTCTCGCCTTATTCGCGGCCGCTTCCGCTTCAAATAACCACAGCCAAAGAAGCTCCTCCTCGTCTTCAAATCCACCCGACCTTGCGGGCTCTCACGTAACCCTCTCAACACCAAAATCCCCCGTTCCCACTGACCCAAATGAAATCAGCCAAGAACTTGGACGTATCGGAAAAGACCTTGAGAAAATAGGAGCAGAAGCGCAAAAAACAAAAACCTCTCCTTGGGGCGACTCTGTCGAAATTGAAAGCGCTTCTCCCTATGCCAGAGAATCTTCAAATGAAATAGTCACTCTTCACATCTCTTCAAACGCTCCGGAGAAAATAGATATTACTGGGTGGGAAATTAAAAGTGCGATAAGCGGGCGCGGTGGGATTCTTCCTCAAGGGGTTCGGATTCCCTATTGGGGCTCTTTGAACACCGAGGAAAATATTGTCGTGCGCCCCGGGGACACGATTTATATTTCAAGCGGACGCTCTCCGCTTGGAGTCTCTTTTCTCACCAATCTCTGCACGGGATATTTCGAGCAGTTCCAAAACTTTACCCCCTCTCTTCGAAGGCAGTGCCCAAGACCTGAAGATGAGCCCATTCCTGATTCCGTCGTTCGAAAAGGATACAACGACGCCTGTATTAACTACATCGAAACGCTTTCTCGGTGTCGAATGCCCTTGCAGGAAGATGTTCCGGAGAGTCTCCCTGCCGAATGTAAAAGTTATGTCGCTTCGAAAATAAATTACGATCAGTGCACCAAAAACCATCGCTCCGACAGTAATTTTTTTGGCAACGAATGGCACATATATTTAAAACAAAACGAAACTTTGTGGAAAGAGCGCCGAGAACTCATTCAGCTTCTTGATAAAGAAAAGCGAATAGTCGGAAGTTTGAGCTATTAGGATGAGGAGTGAGAAGTGGGTAGTAAGTATCAAGAAGAAAATTAGGGATGGAGAACTCGGAAAAGAGCGACTCCGGTTGCCACCGAAACATTAAGAGACTCTTTTTTGCCATATTGGGGGATTTCAACAATAGCATCACACTCCGAAAGGAGTTTTTGGGAAATTCCTTCGGTTTCGTTTCCTAAAATAAAACAGGCGGAAGATTTTATTTTGAACTTCCGATAGTCCATCGCTCTTTTGTTTTGCTCGATTCCGATTATTTCTATTCCTTCTTTTTTTAAGATACGAATAATCTTGAGCGGAGATTTTTCATATTCCCACGAAACAAACTCTTCCGCTCCAAGAGAGGTTTTTGCGATATCTTTTCTTTTGCGTCCGAAGCGATCAAGGGGAGTCGGGGTGTAGCCGGTGAGAAATATTTTTGTGATACCTACCGCGTCTGCCGTGCGGAAAATGCTTCCCGCATTTTCCGCACTTCGAATATTGTGAAGAAGGAGGTATGTTTTTCGCTCTTTTGTTTTCCCATTCTTTACCATTGGCAGAAACAATACTCTTTTTGACTCTTTTTGCTATACTCTTGAAATGTTGAACACTTTCCCTTCCCTTCTTGTCTATTGGCTCGCCGCTCCCGTGCTTCTGCGCGCCACCTTAGGAATTCTTTGTGTCTATTTCGGAATCCGATTTCTCCGAGAGAAACATGTTTGGCTTCCAAAACTTCCTCACCATAAACCTCTTCACCAAGCAATCGCTTCTTTCC
>JBBTWL010000076.1:0-4492 GCA_038062775.1 Patescibacteria group bacterium
ACGCTTCTTCAAAACTGGAAAGTGAAGCTCAACGAAACGGCAAAATCTCCCTGCTTTTTTAACGTCTTTCCGGAGCTTAACCACAATGAAATGGAGGGGTTTGGAGGAGATTCCGCGGACAAATTTCACTTCATTCTCTTTCTCGATGAAGCCGACCATTCTCGCACTAAAAAACGAATGCGTATCTTTGAAAATCTTTTTAGCGCCCGTGGATTTTCTTTTTCAAAAGTAGAAATTTCCGGAGAAGCCCGGACTGAAAAAATTCTTCGTGTCATTCTTCTTGGGGAATGGATGGCTCTTTTTTTGGCAGAAAAAAATGGGATCTTAAACCACGACACTCCTCTTATCCGTGAGTTTAAGGAGAAACTCCGAGAATAATATGCGTTTTGTTGCCGACATCGGTGGGACAAACATGCGAGTAGCCCCTATTCAAGAAGGAGGGGGTGGGGGAAACGCGTTTCAAAACGCAAAAATCTTAAAAACTCCAGCAGAATATAGCGAGGGAATTTCCATACTCAAAAAAATAATTTCTGAAATGGCGGGAAGTGAAAAAATAGAGGCCATTTGTATCGGTGTTCCCGGAGTATTGAATCCTTCGAAAGAAATCATCCTTCGCTCATCCAACCTCCCCGGATGGGAAAAGAAGCCTCTCGCACACGATTTAGGTATCCCACTGAATACAGAAGTTTTCCTTGAAAACGATACCGCCCTTGTTGGCTTAGGAGAGGCACTCTATGGAGCCGGAAAAGGAGAGGGTATTGTGGCGTATATAACCATAAGCACTGGGGTGGGCGGAGTACGCATTGTGAATGGAAGAATTGACGCAAGTGTCTCTGGATTCGAACCGGGACATCAAATTATTCTTATCGGAGAGGGTGAGGAACGAGAGTTTGAGACTCTCGTTTCAGGAACGGCGATGATGAAAAAGTATAAGAAACATCCAAGCGAAATTCGTGACGATAAAATTTGGGAAGAGTGGGCTAAACTTTCGGCGGTAGGAATTGGAAATACTATTCTCCATTGGTCTCCAGACATTGTTGTCCTTGGAGGCTCTATGTTTAAAGAAGTGGGGATTAGTATTCCTCGCGTTGAATATTACTTGCGAAAAACAATTACTATTTTTGAAAAACTTCCCGCCCTTAAAAGAGGGGAGCTCGGCGACTTCGGAGGCCTCTATGGTGCTTCAGCATATTTGAAAGATAAATAACTTCTTCTTCTAAAACAAAGAAGACCGCGAGCGCAACGCTCGCGGTCTTATCTCGTTTGTACGAATTGACGTGAGTCTCTGTCATTGCGACAAAGACAATTGAGGAGGTTCGATGCCGGCTTCGAGGAATGGGAGGTTCTTGTAAAAGAGATCTTCAAGTGCGCTCGAAAGTGCACCCTTGAGAGCTCCCGAGTAATCCTCAGAGGAAGGATCGTTTTTGAGCTCCTTCTTATAACTTCCGTAACCACTCGAAACGGTTCTGTTGCCGTGAATACGGGAGAGCCCTGTGGTTACGTTTGCAGAAACCTGTCTCGGTAAAAGAAAGTACCTCGAATCACGGTAGGATACTGTTGGGTCAACGATGAGCGCAAAATCCGCCTCATTCGTCTCGGCAAGAACAAAGCAGTTTGAACTCACAATTTCTGACCCAACCCATTCAGTGGGGAATGAAACCGTAGGTGGTTCCACGCCGGTATCGACCCCAACTGAAATAGTCCTGGTCGGCATCAAGACCAACTTCCCAATCGGTTTTTCACAGCGGTACTCGGCCTCCGCTAAAAATGGAAAGGTCAAAAGCGCCACAAAAACGGTAAGGGCTAATCTTTTCATACTCCACCTCCTTAAAGATGGTTATCTGTTTGGACACGTCAAAAAACTCTGTGTGTATTTAACAGGAAAAAAGTATTTTTGTCAATCGCTCTGGAGGAAGCGTAGTGGAAAATCTGTGGAAAAGTGGTTTTCCACCAAGGGTTAGGCCATATCTTGCTATAATTTCCTCTGTGAACCCTTGGAATTTTCAATCATTCTTGCCTGGGAGGCTTTTAGGAAAAGGGAAAAGCAGACGATTCATCGCAGGCAAGCTTGGTCGAAGTCTTTCATCAATATCCGATGAGATCAAACAAAATAGCGTACACGGAAAATATGTAGCCGAGAAGGCGGAACGCAAAGCTAGAGTGAGGAGACAAAACTCCAAGCTCCAATGTATGAAAGTGGCAATGGATCCAGAGTTGAAAAAGTTTGTGACCGACAACATTTTGGATGATCAATCACCGGAAGGGATATCGGGAAGAATCAAAGAAGTTCGAAAGGATCTCCAGTATGTTTCTGCCAAAGCAATATACAAATTTGTCTGGAGTCCCCATGGAAGGAAAATAGAACGTCATCTGTACTCAAGAGCAGTCCACAAGAAAGGAGGTCCAAAAAGAGACACCCCCGTCTCAATTGATGGTCGAGTAATGATTGATGCGAGACCCAAAAAGGTCGAGAATCGCAAGGAATTCGGTCATTACGAGGGAGATTTCGTTGAAAGTGGCAAGGATGGCACAGGTTCGCTTCCGGTACTGGTGGAGAGAAAAACCAGATATCCATTTTTGAGATATCTGGAAGATCGAACTACCAAAAGTGTGAACCAAGCAGTCAGAGAAATGTTGGGCGACTCTTCGATCGAAAGTTTAACGATCGATAACGACATTTCATTTCAGAAGCACAAAGAATTATCCACATTAATTGAAACAGAAATCTTTTTCTGTCATCCACAATCGCCTCACGAAAAAGGTACGGTCGAAAACAGAAACAAAGCTATAAGGAGATATGTCAAAAAGAGATGCGATCTTTCTAAAATCCCAATGGAAATGTTTTCATTCGTTGAAGAAAAACTTCGCAACAAATACATGACATGCTTAAACTTCAAAACACCTAAAGAAATCTTCGAAAGAGAGATTGGAAAAATTGAGATGAAAAAATCCGCAACATGCGGTATCATCAACAACAATATTTTATTAGACTAACGTGTTCGGATTGAGGGGTTTTTCTAGGAAGTGCGGTCTACAACCATAGAACAATAGAACGCATTAATGTCAAATGACTACCCTTGACATCGACAATGCCCGGATGCTGTTTTCTACCGGAACATCGCGTTGATCGGATCATGATGTTTCATTAAGGAGTATTGCTTCTTTGTAAAACAGCACGAACCCGCGAACGCGGGTTCGTGCTGTTAATTGTTTTTGATGCGAAAAAAGGAAGGGGGTGATGGAAAAGAAAAGGAGGAATCAGATATAAAACTTACCTATGCGAGCCCCCCATGCATGACATCGGATGTCATGCATGGGCTTTCTCGAGAATCATTCTTTTGTTTCAAGAGTCTTGACCATACCCCAATCTCCTTGCTTTAAGCTTTACAAAGTGGTAATCTATCCGCCGATATAATACTCAGTTTGGATATTGTCAATATGAACATATTAAGAAAAATATTTGGATTATATAGAGAACCAAAAATTATAATCCAGTATGGACGGCTCATAGATCCAATATTTATTTTTTATTGCCAGAATAGTCCAGATTTAAAAAAGAAAGGTTGGAATGAATGGGTGCCACCGCCACCAGAAGAGATTAAAAAAAGAATTGGCGCATATAAAGATGAGTGGAGAAAATATAGTATCGTAAAAGATATTTCTAGTTGTCTAAATTTGTCTTTCAAAAGAGATGTGATTGATGTGTATATTGTTAGTGGTATATCTAGGGCGTCTAGCAATCCAATAATAATAAAAAGTGGTTTTACACCAAAAGAATTTGTTGCCATCCTGGCTCACGAACTAATTCATGTAATACTAACCATTAATAAAATTAAAAGAAGGGTGTTCGACGAAAAAGAATCCGACACCACAAATAATCATGTAATGGTTTTCGCAGTCCTTAAAAAAATATTGGACAATGAGTTGTGGAATATAGCAGTAAAAAGAACCAGTGATCACGGTACTGATGAATATAATAAAGCGCTGGCGCTGGTGGAAAAAATTGGACCAGACAGTGTTATAAAAATGATAACGGGTCAGTTGGATTAAAATCCAACTGACCCGTGTCCGGTGTCGCCGATTAGTCAGCCCTCATCAGTGTCAGACGAGTCCGCATCGCTGTCTTCGCTGTGGTCGCTGTGGTCGCAACCATCATCATCGTTATCGCCATCCTCGTCGCCAGGATCCACGAAAGACGCACACATTCTATTCATTGCCTCACCTCTTGGTTAGCTAGACAACGGAATTGTCGCCATAGCTTTAAATTCCCTAAGCCATAAGGAGCTTAAAGCTATGGCGAATCATCCGCTAAACTTCCAATAATCAAAAGTACATTAACTTGAACATCAAGTATAAATTCTATAATTCTCTACGTCAAGGATCATTCCGAAAAACCATTTGTGAAAATTCTGTGGAAAAGTGTGACCCCCCATGTGTGAGTAGTTATTATTCAGTTAGAGTTAGGAAAAGAGAAACAGAAACAAAGAAGACC
>JBBTWL010000076.1:4502-10030 GCA_038062775.1 Patescibacteria group bacterium
GCGGTCCAATCTCATTTGTACGAATTGACGCACCTCATCATTGCGACAGCGACAGTTGAGGAGGTTCGATGCCGGCTTCAAGAAATGGGAGGCTCTTGTAAAAGAGCTTGTTAAGTGTGTCCGAAAGCATGTTCCTGACCTCTTCTGCGTAAACCTCAACAGAAGGGGTCTCATCAATGGCCACTAGAGATCCCCCAGATCCATGACCGACTCTGGATCTACCGCGGAGCCTATAAAGATCCACTGTCGTATTTATATAAAGACTCCGCGCAAGGACCATAACAAGACTTCTCAATTCCGTATAAGAGACAGTCGGAACAACTTCAAGAATGAAGTCAGCTTCCTTTAGCTCACTAAGAATGAAGCACCCTGAGTCGATTATGTATGACTCAATCCATTGGGTTGGAAATGGAATCTCAAGAGACGAATGGTTGGTAGTACGGTTGATGGTAACTGAGATACTTGGAGCCACCATGAAAGCCAGCTTCCCGACTGGTTTATCACAATGGTACTCGGCTTCTGCCCAAAATGGGAACACCAAGAGCACCAAGAGCAGAATTAACTTTTTCATATCCACCTCCTTAAAGATGGTTATTTATTTGGGTACGTCAAAAAACTCTGTGTGTATTTAACAGGAAAAAAGTATCCTTGTCAATCGATTCGAGGTAAGCGTAGTGGAAAATCTGTGGAAAAGTGGTTTTCCGCCCCAATGCAGGACATCCGATGTCCTGCATTGGGGTCCTGAATTATTTAAAATGAAAAAGGCCTGTGAGTATTGCGCTCACAGGACCTTTTATGTTTCTTTTTTATTCACCATTTCCCTTTATCTTGTTTTGTTACGGGGCTGAAACGATACTGCGAGGAGCTACTTTTCGCATTTCCTCAAAAATATGGGGAAGAACCTGAAGAGTCGCCCGATTAATCCCTTGAACACACTCATTCGGTGAAAACCCCCATGCCCCATCCATGGGAGCCTGACCTTCACACAAATTGACAGGAAGCTTAACGTATATTTGCTCGTCCCGCCCATTCCCACCGACAACGTGACGTCCTGCCATTTCTACAGAAATGGCGACAGCCGCCCAAAGTTTAACCGGAGGAATTTCTGTTCGGGCCCTGTCATTTGCGTTCGCCTCAGCAAGCGCCCCAACTCCCATTGCCCCCGCCGTGACCGGAAGAGGAAGAAAGTAGGAAGCGACAAGCGCGACCCCGCCAACCACGGTAGACGCAACATTTGAGTGCGAACCCAACTGTTCGCGTATTACCAAACCTTCAACATCGCTTTGGTAATAAAAAGTAAAGTCGGCTGGAGCTGAATCAGTTACAGTAAAGCATCCTGTCTCTTCCAGCTTCCTCCGCACGAACAGTTCGAGGCTAAGGGGTGTAACCCCATTGCTGTTGCCTGTGCCTGCATTCTTTGGAACTTCCTCTGCCCTTACGAGAACAGTGGCAACCGGAGAAAGACATGGTGGGGGAACAGTTCCTCCTTCCGCAAAAACAGCAAATGATGGAAGAAGGGCAAAAACAAGGAGTAACCTTTCCATAAGAATATCCTCCTGCGCAAACTTTGCGCTTTGATGTTAAAGAAAAATTGTGAAAATCTATCTGGAAAAAGAATAGCACTTCTTCGACTACTTGTCAAAAAATATCTGTGTATTTCCTGTATACAGTGGTTTTCCACCAAGGTTTAAGCCGTATCTTGCTATAATTTCCTCTGTGAACCCCTGGAATTTTCGATCATTTTTGCCCGGGAGGCTTTTTCTTGTTTCTTTGGCTTTTGCTGTAGGAATTACGGCTCTTGCTTACTTTGCGGTAGTCAAAAAGCCGTCTCAAAAAGAAGCGGGGCTTGAGGCAAGTCTTTCATCTTTTGCTCAAGAGAAAGATTCCGATGGAGACGGCCTGAAAGACTGGGAGGAAATCCTCTGGAAAACCGACTCCAGTAACCCCGACACCGACGGGGACGGCACAAACGACGGTGAGGAAGTGGCAATAGGGAGAAACCCTTTTATAAAAGGGCCGGATGACGTTCTTCCCAAAAATCTTACCGAGGGAGGAAATTCGAGCTCTACGGAAGTCCTCACCGGAACCGACCGCCTCACGAGAGCGCTTTTCACCGAATATCTTCTTGCAAAATCTCAAGGAAAAAGTCTTGACCAAACCACCACCAAACAAATAGTCTCTTCTGTTATTTCCAAAAG
This sequence comes from Patescibacteria group bacterium, assembly GCA_038062775.1. Taxonomy (GTDB): domain Bacteria; phylum Patescibacteriota; class Minisyncoccia; order Phycocordibacterales; family JAKFXT01; genus JBBTWL01. The sequence continues at coordinate 6,701 of JBBTWL010000076.1, forward strand.
CAATCTTCTTTCGGGAAAACGGACATACACGGAGGGAGAAATAAAAATAGGGACAGACAACGGTTCCGAGGCTCTCAGAAAGTATGCGACCTTCATGGGAGCAAGTGTAAAAAGAAATGGAAACTGGAGCGGAAATGAACTTGAAATATTTACCGAAGGACTAGAAAAAGAAAATGAAAAAAAACTTGAGAGTCTTGACCCGATAATCAGTGGCTACAAAAAAATAACAGATGAGATGCTTCAAATCGAAGTTCCTCCCGTTCTGGTACCAAGTCACCTTGACACCATTAATGGGATGATGGGGATTCTCTTCTGTCTTAAAAACTTCCGAAATGCTTTTAATGACCCAATAACTGCTCTCGCCTCGCTTGACGATTACAAAAAAGAAGCGGAGCTTTTCTACCAAGGAGCAAGTAGTGCTGTCGATATATTGGAAAAGAAATCTGTGAATTTTTCCTCCGATGAAGAGGCCACTTTTTACCTCCTTATCCCTCAAGCCTTAAAAAAGGGCTCCTGAAACTCATGTCAATATTTTTAAAAAATAAAAAAAGTTTTTGGGCCAAAAAAATATTAGCAGTCCTCCTTATTGTCTGCTTTTCCATTTCAATAACGGGAATCCCACAGAAGGTGGAGTCAGCTGAACTCCCAGTTACTGATCCCGCCAACACTGCTAATACAGCGGCAACCGTAAGTAAGCTCGGAAGTATTTTTGGTACCCTTAGTGATGTTCTTGGCACCGCCAACGGAATTAAAGACTTTTTGGTGGATAAAGCCGGATGGATTCTTGCGAAAATGATTATTCGAGGAATCATGCAGTCCACCATTCAGTGGATTAACAACGGCTTCCAAGGCAACCCCCTGTACATTGCCAACCCCGAAGCTTTTTTCCGTACCGTTGCAGATCAGGCTCTTGGGGAGGTGTTAAGTCGATACCTCCCGCAAATCTGCGAGCCGTTTCAAATTAATATTCGAAAAGAGCTTCTTCTTCGTCGTGCCTCTTTTGATAGTCAAATTCGCTGTACGTTGAGTGACGCCATAAATAACATTGAAGGTTTCGTAGATGGAACACGAAATCAATACGGGCAACTCGGAGGATGGCGTGAATGGAACATTATGTACACTGACACGGCGAGCAACCCCTACGGAGCGAGCCTTCTTATGGGAGCCAAACTCTCGGCCGATATAAACGCCGGACAAAATCATTACCAAGAACAACTCACTCTTGGAGATGGGTTTCTCAACCTTCCTGAACCCGCCTGTGCAAAGAGAGTAGAGGAGGCTAACAACGGGAGAACAAATCTCAAAGAACTGGCAAAATGCAACACGGTTACCCCCGGGCATGTTATTGCCTACCAACTTGACCATACACTCGGTCTTGGAAACGACAGCCTCGTCGCGGCGGATGAAATCGGGGAAGTGGTGGACGCGCTCATCAGCCAGCTCACCATCCAGCTTTTGACCGGAAACGGGCTTGCCGGACTTGGAGGAAATTACAACTATTCGGATGACTCCCTCTATGGAGATTTCGAGAGAGAACAAGAAGATATTTTTCTTCGAGAGAAAAACGTCGCCCTCACCCGCATCAGCGCGCAAAAAACTTTGGAAGGAAATTACGCTACCGCAAAAGAGCGCACCTCTTCGCTCGTAAATCCTGTTATTACTGCGGTTTCAGCGGTGAGGTCTTGCTACAATGGAAAGATTGCCTCAAATAGCTCGGTTTCTTTGACCCCCGAACAAAGAGTGACGGCGAATGAGAGAATCGCAACCGCCTCCTCAACTATAAATGACTTGGGTGGTCTCATGAATAATCTTCTTCTTGACCGAGATACTGCCAATATCAATATCCGAAATCTACAGCTGGTTCAAAATGTCATTTCCGCAACCACTTACCCAAGAGACATCAATAAATTAAATGGAGCATTAGCAGATGAATCAAGACTTCGAGGAGACCTTCACTCCACCGGAAACTTAACTGTCGCCTTAAGTGAGGAGCTTGATAAAAAACCCTACAACACCGATCTGGAAGAGATAACAACACTCTGGAATACCCGACTCACCGAGTGTCAGGCATTTCCTGTGGGAGTCATAACGCCTTTCTTGATACCTACCCCGTAAAAATCCACAAAATTATGAGAGCCAAAATTTTTAGCATAATAATCGGGAGCATCATCGGAGTTTCAACTCTCGGTTCTCTTTTTGCTCCACTCTCGATACCTATCGCGCAGTCTGCTGAAGAAACTGGAATAAACACGGTTGCTCCGGGAGCTCCAACAACTCCCGGAGCAGGAGGAATAAATTCAAGCCAAGGGGCGGGAACCGGAGCAAGCGCATCACAGCTCATCGGAGGACAGGAGAGAACGGTGAGCGGAACGCAAGAACCGGTGACAAATTATTTTGGGACGTCGGGAACAACGGAAACAAATTCCGCCACACCAGGCACTGAAAGTCCAAATAACAGCAGTAGTTTGGATAAATTTATTAACGGAGAAGATGGAGGAGTATGCAGTCTTATCAAGGGAGATTTTGCAAAATGTATTTCTTTTTGGACAATGCGTTTAACTGGAATTCTCACTCTCTTTGCCGGAACAGCGTTAAACTTTGCTATAAAATTCGCAGTGGTGGATATTCGAAAGACGGTTGGAGACCTTGACACCATAAACTCCGTTTGGGAAACATTCCGAGATATGGCAAACATTATCTTCATTTTTGTCCTCATCTACATTGCGGTAAGAACCATTCTCGGAAAAACTGGCGGACAACTGAAATCCCTTATCGCAAATGTTATCATCGCGGCGATCTTCATTAATTTCAGCCTCTATTTCACCAAATTTCTCATAGACGTTTCGAATGTGGTCGCCCTTCAGTTCTACAGCGCTCTCACTCCAAACGGAGTAACGCTCAATGAAAATAATGGGGTGGCGTGGATAATTATTGATAGTCTGGGGCTAGTAACACTCAACATGCCTTCTGGAAATACCGCAAAAGTTGTTGTAACAGGAATTTTAGGCTCTCTTTTCCTTATTATTACCGCCTTTGTTCTTTTTACGATGGCCATTCTTATCGTCGTCCGTTTTATCATTCTCCTCTTTCTTATGGTTACCTCTCCAATTTATTTTGTAGGGAACATTCTTCCCCAAGCACAGAGTTCGGCGAACAAGTGGTGGGGGGCGCTAACGGATCAGCTTATTTTTCTTCCCGCCATGATGGCCATGCTTTGGGTCACGCTCAAATTTGCCTCGGAAGGAGGGCTTCAAGAAAAGATGGTGGGAGTTGGATATGGAGACATTATGACCTCGTCAGGACTAGAGCCTGGGGTAATGGGAATTATTC
>JBBTWL010000077.1:0-25952 GCA_038062775.1 Patescibacteria group bacterium
TGGAAGTGGGTTGCGGTAGTGGGGCCAACCTTTGGGTTATAGCCCGAGAAGGTTTTGACACGTATGGCATAGATATCGCTCCGACCGGGATAAAGCTCTGCCGGCAGATGCTTCAAAGTTATGGCGTTAGTGCAAAAATTAAAGTAGGCAATATGAAAAAATTGGACTTTAGGAATAACTATTTTGACGCTGTTGTTGATGTGATGTCTCTTGAACACACTGATCTGTTGGGGCACAAAAAAGCTTTTGCGGAAATTTTTAGATGTTTAAAAAAAGGAGGTCGACTTTTCAGTTGGCACTTGGGTGAGGACAGTGTTTCTTTTAAGAAAAGTGGAGGCAATAAAATTGACAAATTAACCGTGGATAATATTCCAAATACGAAGGTTCCTTATTACAACAATGGTATAACATGTTTCCTGACCACGAAGGTTGCCAGAAAAATGCTTACCGAAGCTGGTTTCCGCGACGTTGTTATTGAACGGGTAGAGAGAACATATAAAGAAATGACTCAGCAAATAGAATACTTTTCTATCAGTGCCAGTCGTCCGTAAAATTAAATTTTAAATGCACAATTTCACTTTAGGCGAGACTTTGACATCCTTTTAAAATAGGGCTAAGGTATAAAACCACCTTAAATTACCGGGTTATTTAGACGGTCTTGTAAGAAGAGGAAAAGAGGTTATTCGCACCAAGTAACAAATATGCCAAAATCACTGCCCCAGAATATGAATAAAATTGATTTTCTTAAAAATAAAACTGTGCTGATTACTGGTGGCACGGGCTCTTTCGGTAAGAACTTTTCCCAATACTTACTTCTAAATTCTGAGATCAAAAAACTCATCATTTTTAGTCGGGATGAATTTAAGCAGTCGCAAATGCGCACCCTGCTTTCTGATGACGAACGTCTGCGTTTTTTTATTGGGGATGTTCGCGATTTGCCACGGCTAGAACGCGCTTTCAGTGGAGTGGATATTGTCGTGCATGCCGCGGCGTTAAAGCAAATTCCCGCTTTGGAGTACAATCCTTTTGAAGCGGTTAAAACAAATATTTTTGGCAGTCAGAATGTCATTGATGCCGCCATAGACAGAGGAGTCAAAAAAGTTGTTTTGATTTCAACTGACAAAGCCGCACAGCCATCAAATTTGTATGGCTCAACAAAGTTGTGCGCGGAAAAATTATTTATAAGTGGCAATTCCTACACTTCCGGGAAAACACTCTTTAGTTGTGTGCGCTATGGCAATGTTGTTGGCAGTCGGGGGAGCATTGTTGAAATATTATTAAAAGCAAAGAATCATAATTCCGTAAACATCACACACGAAGAGATGACCAGATTTTGGATCAATCTTGATCAAAGTTTCAAGTTGGTGTTGTTTGCCCTTGAGGCAATGTCGGGCGGTGAAATATTCGTGCCAAAAATTCCAAGTATGAAAATAGTTGATCTTTTTAAAGCAGTCGCGCCTAAGGCTAAGCATAAAATAACCGGAATAAGGCCGGGGGAAAAATTACACGAGGTTCTCATCACTAAAGAAGAAGCTCGCCACACCATTGAGTTGGAGGATTATTTTGTCATTTTGCCAGAGCACGAGGAGGTTTTTAATGGCGGGGTCAATCATGTCAAAATTTTAGCTTCCGGTAAAAAACTGCCCAGAGATTTTATTTATTCTAGCGACACGAATACCGTTTGGCTTTCTAAGGGTGAGTTTGGCAGGATGGCGAAAACTATTCAATCATTATGATTCCCTATGGGCGACAGCACATCACTTCAGAGGATATAGAAGCGGTGGTGGCAGTGCTCAAGTCCGATTTTTTGACACAGGGACCAAAAGTCAAAGAGTTTGAAGAATCTATCGCTAAATATTGTGACGCGAAATACGCTGTTGCTTTTTCTTCCGGCACGGCAGCGCTCCACGGGGCTTACTACGCGGCAGGCATAGGGAAGGGGGATGAGGTGATTACCACTCCACTTACTTTTGTCGCTACCGCCAACATGGTGGTGGCAGTGGGGGCAAAACCTATTTTTGCCGATATTGATTCCATGACTGGGAACCTTGATCCGAAAAAGGCGGAAGGAAAAATAACAAAAAAAACAAAAGCCATAGTTGTTGTTGATTATACCGGGTTGCCGGCAGATCTCGAGGCATTTAAAAAAATTTGTAAAAAAAGAAAACTCGTCTTTATTGAGGATGCGGCACAGGCACTTGGAGCCTCATATGGCAAAAAAAAGATCGGGGCTATTGCTGACATGACCATGTTCAGTTTTCACCCGGTAAAGTCCATCACCACAGGCGAGGGCGGCATTATTGTTACTAACAGCAAAAAATACTTCGAAAAATTGGTTCTCTTCCGGAGTCATGGCATAACGAAAGATAAAAAAAATCTTTTGCATAAAAATCGCGAAGCATGGTATCACGAAATGCATGACCTTGGTTTTAACTACCGCATAACAGACATACAAGCTGCGCTCGGCATAAGTCAAATGAGGAAACTCGATGTTTTTATTGAAAAAAGGAAGGCAATTGCCATGCGGTATCACGAAGCATTAGGCAACATAAAGCGATTTATTTTGCCAAAAGAAATTTCAGGTCGAAAATCAAGTTGGCATCTGTACGTGATTCGGATTGTTCCGGAAGAAAAGCATCTTCGAGACGTTATTTTCGGGAAACTTCATAAAGCGGGTATTGGGGCACAGGTGCATTACATACCAGCGTATCATCACCCGTACTATGAATCGCTCGGTTACAAAAAAGGGCTTTGTCCGAATGCTGAAATTTTTTCAGAAACAGCGATTTCTATCCCGATTTTCCCGTCACTTTCTTTGGCAGAGCAGAGGAAAATTGTTCAGCATGTAAAGAGAGTAAGCCCAAATATATAATTTTTTACATATGCCTGAACAGTTTGAAAAAATTAGAACAGAAAAAATCGGTTTTCGAGCAGATGAAATCTCTTTTATCAAAAAGAATAGCAATGAAATACTCGGTATTCTTGATGACCCTGAAGAGAGAGAAGCGGTAAAAAGAATTTCGGAAGAAACACTCTTTCCGGACGACGACGTATGGCAAAAGATGGGAAGAGGCATTCTCGAACGATTTGAGACAAAGATTTTTGAGTTTGAAAAAAAAGAAGCGGATAAGAACGCGAAACGTGTTTTGGTAACCTCGGACAATCCCGGCTCTTTCGGCGCAATCAAAAACATTATTCGGGCACTTGAAAATGATTCACGTTGTAAAGGAATTGTGGCCCTGGTTTCCGGAGTTGCTGGCAAACAATTCACAGGAGAATTCCCAATATTCAAAAAAATACACGAGGAGAGAACGGTTCTTGGCGATATCATCGAGGTTTCAAAAAATGAACCAATAGATGTTGCTCTGGCATCGGTGAGTGTCAAAAATGGCCCCGAAGGCCTGGTTCTTTTTGGTGCCAAAAGTAATTTGGGTGTTTCCAAAACATTTTTTCTTTTTGAAGGATACGGCACGCCTGGAGGAACTTTTTTATTGGGGAATAACGAAAGAATGGAAAGCATTGATGGGATTTTCTGCAACGATGAGTTTGCTAAAAAGATATTGGGACAACGAATGCCGGAGTATCCGCAAGAGAAGATACATATTTGCGGAGTCCTCTCATCTGAAGGGTTTGAACTCGAAAAAGCAGAATCGTATCGTGAAGAAACGCGGAGAAAACTTGGCATTGATAGCAATGCTTTTGTTGTTTTATACCTCGGCGATCTTTTTTCTGACGGTAAGGATGAGGGTTTCCTTGATCCGGATATAGACATCAAAACACTTGAAAAAACCATTCTGGCCGTTTCCCAATTTTCCCATAACAATGTCGGGGGAGTAGTTATTATTGTGCGCCCGCATCCCCGCGACCCGCAAAAAGAGAATCTCCTTGCTATTGGTGAAAAGATTGCATTGCCCGAAAATCTTTCAATCAGGAAAGGCGCCTCGCCACTTTCCTTCAATGGCGTGGCGTACGCCTCTGATGTTATAGTAAGCATCCAAGGCACCGAAAACTTTTTTGCCCCGCTTCGCGGGAAACCAAGCGTTTTTTTGGCGTATAATGATCTCGGGCTTGGGGGAGACGCGCTTCGGCAAGCATATGACGAAGCGCTGATTGAAGAAATACGACAGATTCGTGGCATTTCAATCGCTTCTTCCTCGGAAGCGCTCACAGGCATTCTCGAAAAGGTTTCCAAGGAACCGCTCGTAGGTACGAAGTTAGATACAAAACAGATGCACAGTGCCACAGGCGCTCTTATCGATATCATCTTGGTGTAAATGAAAAAAAACAAAAAAACACAAGATGCTCTTTTTTTGAAAAACGAAGGGGATCAGTGGTTCAAAAGAAACGAAAAAGCGCTGGGTAAAGCTAAATTTGAACCGGTCTCATATCTTCTTGACCTTTACTCACTGCGACCCAAAAGTATTATTGACATCGGATGCAGTGACGGTTGGCGGTTAGAGAGACTCCGAAAAAAATACGGGGCGCACTGTGTTGGCGTTGATGCTTCGAAGTTGGCAATTAGAAATGGCCAAAAAAAATACCCTAAGCTTGATCTCAAAAAAAGCTCGGTCTCCGATATTCACATAAAAGATTTAAAATTTGATTTGGCAATTATTATTTTTGTTTTTCACTGGATATCACGGGAAACACTTATGCAGTCACTTTCAGAGATAGATAGAATGATTAAGCCCGGGGGGTACTTGATAATAGGAGATTTTGCCCCGGATGCTCCAACAAAAAATAAATATCACCACTTGCCGAAAGATGATGTTTGGACCTATAAAGATTTTTATCCGGAAATGTTTACCAAGACAGGAGCGTATTACGAAGTGGCTCGATTTACTAACGGATATCCACACTTAACCTTTACAGCAGACGCTCCCGCCGAAAATCGTGCCGTATTTTGTCTGCTGAGAAAAAACACCAATTAATTAATGACGACATACCCGAAAGTGTATTGAAAGAAAAAAATAGAAAAAATGAAGAAAAAAAGTGTAAAAAAAGGACAAGCGCTATGGGAAAAAGCCAAAAAGCTTATTCCTGGTGGCAATCAACTTCTCTCCAAACGCTCGGAGATGTTTTTGCCGGGACAATGGCCCGCCTATTACTCCAAAGCCAAGGGGTGCGAAGTGTGGGATCTCGATGGCAAGCATTACTTCGATATGGGGAGAATGGCGGTGGGAAGCTGTCTGCTTGGCTATGCTGATCCGGACGTGAATTCGGCGGTCAAAGATGCGGTGGATCGCGGTTCGATGTCAACACTGAATGTGCCAGAAGAAGTAGAGCTTGCCGAACTGTTATGCAAGATACACCCATGGGCGCACATGGCGCGCTTCGCGCGCGGCGGGGGGGAAGCGATGGCTATCGCAGTGCGCATTGCGCGGGCATATACCGACCGCGACATCATCGCCTTTTGCGGTTATCACGGTTGGGCCGACTGGTATCTGGCGACGAATCTCGGCACGACCGATGGGCTCAAGGAGCACTTACTCGCCGGGCTTGAGGCGAAGGGTGTGCCGAGAGGATTGCGCGGTAGTATTTTGCCTTTCCGCTACAATCATCTTGAAGAGCTCGAAGCGATTGTGAAGCATGCTGGCAAACGACTCGCGGCGATTGTTATGGAACCGCTCCATGGTGAAGAACCAAAAGATAATTTTCTTAAAAAGATTCGTGCGATTGCCGACAAAACTGGTGCCGTACTTATTTTCGATGAAGTATCGATTGGCTGGAAGCTCACCTACGGTGGCGCGCACCTTATTTATAAAGTCAATCCGGACATTGCGGTATTCAGCAAGGCGATGAGCAACGGCTTCCCGATGGCGGCGATTATTGGCAAACACAATGTGATGCAAGCGGCGCAAAATACTTTCATATCGAGTACCTACTGGACCGATCGTACCGGCCCCGTGGCGGCACTCGCGACGCTCAAAAAGATGAAAAAGATGAATGTACCGAAGCGCATAGCCGAAGCAGCGGCACAGATGCGCGCAGGCTGGGCCAGCACGGCAAAAAAACACGGACTAAAAATCAAAATTGGCGGAACGATCCCCTATAATTTGTTTTCCTTTCTGTATGATGACGCGCAGGCGCTGAAGACTCTTTTTACGCAAGAAATGCTTGAGCGCGGGTTCCTTGCTTCGACCGAATTCAATCCGTCCTGCGCTCATACTCCTACCCATATCAAACGCTATGTCAAAACACTCGACAGCGTGTTCGCTGAAATCCGCAAAGCGCTCGACACGGATTCGGTGCGCCAGCGTCTCAAGGGCCCCATCGCGCACTTGCACTTTGAACGCCTTAATTGATTTCTAGGGTATAAAAAAATAGATATGGCATACACACGTGTCTGAATAAAAAATTCCTCCGCGGGTGAGGCGGAGGAGGGGATTCACATCACAAAACCTACAACGACGAAGAAGGAGCCGAGGATACCGAGGCAGAGATAGCACCACTCTGCGAAACCATAGTCTTTTTTCTCTCCAAAACCGATGAGGCCAATAAGCACGGGAAACACTATTTCGCTTACCAAGAATATCGGTTGAACAACGAGAAGAGGCGCGAGGATAAGCGCCCAATAGTTAAGTCCAAGCGCAGTCAAGATGACGCATCCCAGACCAACCGAGAGCGTAACATCTCGTCTGCTTATGACCGAGCGCTCCTTGCGCCACTTCATGCGAATGATGATGATAGCCGCGAGCAGTGCTCCGAAATACCAACCAGCAATGAAGGTGCTCGGAGCAACCTGCTCTAGTGCCATAAGACGAGTACAAAAGATAGCCACACCCCAGATAACACTGTAGCCCGCGATCCATGCATACAGCGCCAGAGGATGAGCTCCGTTTGTGCTCGTCTCCTTAGTTTTTTGACGATAATCGCCGTATGAGAACAAGGCTACTGCCGTAAACGAAAACATGATGCCGAGAGTTATCGGCGTGTTGAGCAGTCGTCCCTCGTCCAAGAAGTAGTACGCAAGAGTCATGCCGATAAGGTCATCTCCCGGCGTGAAAAGAGAGGTCTTCGAGAGCGATAGTTCGATGGCCCGCCACTGGCAATAGGCGCCGAAGCCATTTATGAAACCGACCCCCACGGTAATGAGCAGATTCGTGTCAAACGACAGTCCGAACACCAGCACGCCAAGCACAGAGAGCAACGCCGCACTTGCGAATTGGAGCATGAAACGCTCTTCTCGTCCGACCCCTGTCGCGGCCTTCTTTATCATCCATGGGGCAATGATGTGCCCCACGAATATTCGTAGTACCACCGGTATGAGCCACATAAACTATCCCTCCGAATGTAAGTTAATCAGTCCGTTCCGTGTGAAAGAATAGCATTATTGATTAATTTTGTCAATGAATGTGATAAATGCTACGATTCGAGGTATGAAAATAGTAGCGATCATCCAAGCACGCACTGGCTCAGCGCGTTTGCCGAACAAGGTCCTGCGGCCGATTTTAGGAAGGCCGATGCTCGTACACATGATTGATCGGGTACAAAAGTCTAAAATACTCGATATGATTATTGTTGCGACAACTGACAAGATAGTAGATGATGCAATTGCACAACTCGCACAGGAATGTGGCGTTAGGTGTTTCCGTGGGGATGAAAATGACGTGCTCGATCGATTTTATAAAGCGGCTAAAGAAGCTGATGCCAATGTTGTGGTGCGGCTCACTGGGGACTGTGTACTCCACGATTCTCTCGTGGTAGACGAAGTAGTTGAGCATTTTTTGACTTATACACTCGAGTATACACATGCTCCTGCAAATTATCCTGAAGGGCTTGATACTGAAGTGTTTTCGTTTAAAGCACTTGAGCGAGCGTGGAAGGAAGGGAAATTGCCCTCAGAGCGCGAGCATGTGACATTGTATATCCGCAATCATCCGGAAATATTTCATGTTGATGAAATGTGGAGAAATGGAGAACAGGATTATTCCACTATGCATTGGTCAGTGGATACTGAACAAGACTTTGATTTTGTGACAAAGATATTCGAGCAACTGTATCCCATAACCCCAAGTTTTAGTAAGGACGATGTCCTTGCATTACTGGCACAGCGTCCGGAACTTTTGGAAATAAACAAAGGTGGCACGGGATATGAAGGTTTGGCAAAGTCTTTGAGAGAGGATAAAGAATTTAAAAAACGTTCTCTATGATCGCGAAAAAAACAAAACTTGTACTCGGCACGGTTCAACTCGGGATGAAATACGGCCTTAATAATACCGACGGCCAGCCAACAAAGGAAGAATCTTTCTCGATCTTGGATGCGGCGTTAGCCGCTGGCATTACTACTTTTGATACGGCATATGGGTATGGCACGGCAGAAGATATTCTTGGAGCATGGATCAGCAATCGTTCCTTGTCAGGCAATGTTCGCATCATTTCCAAGATGAACCCCCATGTTTTAAATGACTATCCTGATGGGACAAAGGCCACTGATGTTGTGCGGATGGAGCTAGAGAAATCATTGGCACGTCTCCATGTCGAGTCCCTCGACGGGTACCTGTTCCACTCGCCTTATTACATCTATCTACGTCACATGGTAGAAGGATTACAGAAAGTTCGAGAGACCGGCATGGTGAAAAACATTGGTGTATCAATCTATGATGAAGCCGAAGCTCTGCAGGCGGTTGAGCTCGGTGTCGATTATGTGCAGGTGCCATACAACGTATTTGATGGGCGTTTAGGCAGAACCGAATTTTTTGAACTCGCTAAGAAAAATAAGGTTACGGTTTTTGCTCGTAGCCCCTTCCTCCAAGGACTGTTACTCATGCAACCGGATCAGCTACCCGCACATCTCGCGCATCTTCGTCCCCACCTGGAGCGTTTCATTGGAATCGCCAAACGGTATCAGATGTCGCCTGTTGAGGCAGCGCTACGCTTCGTCGATGTGAAATGTCCCGCAGACTACATCGTCTTCGGCGTCGACACGACCGCACAGCTCAAGGAGGATGTCGGCATCATGGCAGTTCCTTCTTCCACGATTGAGAGTATCTGGATAGCTGAAATGCGAGAGGTCTTCAAGGACATCAACCATGGAGCCGTTAACCCGAGCTTATGGAGTAAGATAGTGCGATGAAGGTATCAATTTTTCAGCCAACGTACCTTTCGTGGATCGGTTTCTATAAAGCCATTGAATGGGCTGACACCTTTGTCTTTCTCGATGACGTTCAGTTTGAAAATCACTCTTGGCAAATTCGCAATAGAATCAAAATGGCAGAGGGAGAGTTGATGCTCTCCGTGCCTATTGTGAGAAATTTTCCGCAAGACATTAATCAAGTTAAAATAAATTACACTACGAATTGGGTTAAAAAACATCTAAAATCAATCGAACTCAATTATTCTAAAGCACCGTGTTCGAGAGAATTTTTTCTTTTACTAAAATCTATCTATCAAGCTCAACCCGAGAAATTAGTAGCACTGAATGTCAACCTTATTAAAGGAATATGCAGTTTCTTGGGAATAAAAACTGATTTTCGTTGTTCATCTAAATTGGGGGTTGGCAACTTAGATAAAAATGAAAAACTTGTTGCCATTTTAAAAAAATTATCTGCCGATCATTTTTTGTATGCGGAGGGAGCATGGGGATACATGGAAAAAGAGATAAACTTGTATTATGATAATAACATTCAATTAACACCGCTTACCTTCGTGCATCCCGTGTATACTCAACTCAATGGTACTTTTATACCGTACCTCTCAATCATTGATATGATTTTTAACTGCGGGAAGGATAAAACGGTAGCGATACTTAAGAACATACAATTATAAACCCAACTATAAACCCATGCATACCGATCCTTTGTACCAAGATAGTATGTATAAAATCATACGAGACGCTACTCACGGTTACTATCGCCTTTCCCCTGTACCAACGCGGGACGAGCTGAAGCACTATTACGATAAAGAATTTTACAATACCAACTATAACAAGCAAATAAACGATAGTTCCAAAAAAGTACAGGAAGAGGAGTCAGAATTTTTTGCTTTGCAACACGAAGATGTGGTAGAAATACTGCACAAGGAAGCGCCGGGAAAGAGACTTATTGATATCGGTTGCGGATATGGTACCTTTTTAAAATTCTGTCAAAAACGGGGATTTGAAGTTTTTGGCCTTGATCCTTCATCGGACGCGGTGCACAGTACCCAGAAAATGGGTATTGAAGCGGTTGAAGCCGATATTGAAGATCTGAAAGATATCGTGCATAAGAAATACGATACTGCCGTGATGCTCAACGTGTTTGAGCATTTGCGTGAACCCTATACGATACTCAAAGATATACGGGAACATATATTAGAAGATGATGGGGTATTGGTTATTCGAGTGCCGAATGAGTTCAATGCTTTACAGACTATTGCTAATCAGGCCTATAATTTAAAATCTTGGTGGGTGAGCGCCCCGCAACATATAAATTATTTTACCATTCCCCATCTCGTACGGTTACTACAGAATAATGGGTTTAACGTATTTTTAAAGGAAGCAACCTTTCCGCTCGAGATGTTTATCTTATTCGGGGAGCAGTATGTGGGTAATCCTGAAGTCGGGAAAATAATTCATAACAAAAGAGTACTATTTGATAAGACACTTCACCAATACGATAACGCTTTCAAGCGCCAGCTCTACAGATCCTTTGCTGAATTGGGGATTGGCAGGGAAATAGTCGTATACGCTAAAAAAACGACTCATTGATTTTAACCATATTTTAACCATATGTTGACTCTGGATAACGCCAAAAAAGAATTAGGAGAAAAAGGATATGTAATTTTAGAAAATATTCTTAGCCCGTTGGAATGCGAGCATTTTAAAGAGCTGCTAGAACACGATTACAAAAAATATTCCTCTCGGTACGTCGGTAGCAAAAAGAAATCAGAACACGGGCTTGAAGATACGAGCATCGTGAAGGTGGTGTATAACCTGCATAATAAACATTTAGATTATTTTAAGCTGTTTGACCATCCTGCCGTCCTACCCATTCTTGATTTGATGCTTAAGGATGGGTCGTATCAAAATGCGGAGCCGTACCACCTGTTAAACACATCAGCTCGCTGTCCGTTGCCACATGTCCCGGCCCAACAACTACATTTAGACAGCAATTTACCGGGGGGCGATTACCAACTCATAATGGTGGTGTTATGGATGCTGGACGATTTTACACCCGAGAACGGGGCTACCAGAGTGGTTCCGGGCAGTCACAAATTTTTAGGATACCCGGCTACGGCCAAAACATACCCCGAAGAAATCTCCGTGATTGCTCCGCGCGGATCGGTACTTATCTATAACGGTAGTTTGTGGCATGGAAACGGTCTAAAAACTATTACCGGAGATCGTTGGGGGGCTATACTCGCGTATGGTCGCTGGTTCATAAAACCTTCTTTTGATTTTATGCAAAACATGCCCCATGGTATCTACGATAAGTTAACCGATCCTCAAAAGGATTTGCTTGGCTATCGCAGTAATCCGCCTAAAGACGAATTTACACGGTTACGGAGAAGGAGTGAGGATTTTGAAAAGCCGGAAGAGTATGAGTTGCCAAGCGCATAAAATGAAGATATAACAGATACCATCTATAGTATCCATGTCGCTACAAGTCAAAATCAATAAAAAAATAATTGGAGAAAATCAGCCAGTATATATTATCGCTGAAGCGGGAAGCAACCATAATACAAACTTCGGTACGGCTTTAGAGTTAATAGATACTGCCGTGGCCGCACATGCCGATGCTGTAAAATTTCAGTTGTTTAAAGCTGAAAAGCTGTATCCTAAAAATGCCGGGATAGCAAAGTATCTCGCTAAAGACTATAAAAATATCCATGACCTCATACGGTCAATGGAAATGCCAGTAGAGTGGTTGCCGAAATTGGTCGCCTATTGCAAAAAGAAAAACATAGAGTTTCTTTGCTCACCTTTTGACGAAGAGTCAGCGGATGCTCTTGATACGGTAGGCGTTGCTGCTTTTAAGATAGCCTCAAGCGAATGCAATCACACTAAGTTAATCGAGCATGTCGCCAAAAAAGGTAAGCCAATTATTTTATCGACGGGTATTTCTTCCTTGGGAGAAATAGAGGAGGCGGTAAACATCATCAGAAAATATCATGACAAAATCATCATTATGCATTGTATCGTTAGCTACCCGGCTGAAATAAAAGATACGAATTTGCGATATGTGCAGTATCTTAAAGATGTCTTTCGGTGTCCCTCCGGGTTGTCGGACCATTCACTCGATCCTCTCGTACTGCCTATAGCCATGACCGCAATTGGCGGAAAAATTATCGAGAAGCATTTCACCTTAGACAAGAAATCGGCTGGCCCGGATCATAAGTTTGCGATTGAACCAGGGGAGCTTACGGCTATGGTTACCGCAATCAGGCTTACCGAGGCCACGCTTGCTCCTCGGCAGAATAAGATATTAGAGAGTGAGCAGGAGTTGGTAGAAGTATCTAAACGCGCGATACAGACGACAAAGAATATTAAAAAGGGAGAGACATTAAATACCTCCAATATAGCTATCTTGAGGCCGGGCAAGAACCTCAAAGGGATAGCACCACGGTTCTATGACGGTATAGTAGGCAAGAAAGTAAATAAAAATATCGAAGAGGGGAGTGGTGTACGGTGGGATGATCTCCTGAATTAATAAAAGGCATGCGTGTTGCATTGTTTGCATTAACGGGTTTTGGGAACAAAGTGCTGGACGCTCTTTTGGCCGAATCTTGTGAGGTGGGGTTTGTTTTAACGCGTAAAGAAAAAGGACCTTTTCCATATTATGCGGAAAAAAATCTAAGTGAATATGCTGCAGAGAAGAGTATAAAAATATATGAATTTGTTGATTGGAATGCGGTAGAAAAAATAATTAAAGATTTTGCACCGCAGTTGCTATTAGTTTCTACATTTCATAAAATTATTCCTCAAAAAATCATTGATTCGGTGCCACTCGTGGTCAATATGCACCCCTCTCTGTTGCCTCGGTATCGGGGAGCTACTCCTATGGACGCGGTGTTATTCAATCAAGAAAAAGAGACTGGGGTAACTGCGCATTACCTCACGAAAGAGTTGGACGCTGGAGATATACTCATTCAGAAAAAAGTTACGATAGCATCGGACGAAACCAAGAATACTCTGATGAAGAAATTGGCTACTGCGACGGCTGTGGCAGTATCAGAACTGGTCAGAAAGATACAGATAAAAAAAGTGAGGGGAATGCCCCAAAACGAAACCGTAGCTACTTATGTTCCGAGATTTAAAAGTGCCATTGTCATTTTTGTACTCGGGGGTGCCCTGAAAAAAAGTAAAAATGGTACCTGGCGAACCGCCACACTCCGTGAAAAGGGCGACCAATTCGGAGTAACGGGCGATCGGTTACGAGTAGTAGCGGCAAGCCATTTGTATAAAAGTAATCCGAATGCATCTATTATCACAGTAGGGGGCAAAGGCCAACTCCAAAGAGTGCCGGGTGTTCCTCCAATATCACGTGTCATGAAAGAGGAGTTAGTGAAACTGAAAGTCTCTCCCGACGATATTTTAGAAGAGAATAAATCCGGCAGTACCCATATGCAGTTACAAGAAGTAAAAAGAATTATTACTCGGCATGCCATACGAGAAGCGATCGTGGTTTCTAATCAGTACCATCTCCCTCGGATCAAGGCTTTTATTGAACAGGATGCAGAGTTGAAGAGGATGATGCAGAGCAAACAGTTGCGGTTGCAATCGGCAGAAGACGTGCTGGTACAGGCCGATTCTAAGAAATGGAAAGATATGATCAGTCGTACGTATAAAAGCAAATCAATGAAGGACCGAATTAAGATGGAAAAGAGAGGGGCGGATAGTATAAAACGTGGGACATACAAGCTTTGATTGATAAAATATAATGAACGTGTTTAAATATTTTTTACCGCATGAGTAGATATCTAAATCCGAAAACCTATTTTAATTGGTTTTATAAGCGCTTTTTTTTGTCATTTTTATATGATAGTGCTCGAGTCAATGCCGAAGAAGATAATAAGTTAAGTGCACTTGGGGGCGATAGAGCTACCGCACTCAATAAACTTAACGTATTTTTTAAGGCAGGTAACGGGCGGGAATTTGATTATCAAAATGACAGCATCCATTCTTTGCTTTTCGCTATTATTTCTTTGCACCATCCCATTTCGCGAATTCTCGAAATAGGAACTTTTAGTGGAGAAAGTACCCGTCTTTTGGCACAATTGTTTCCTGATGCTGAAATTATTACGGTTGATTTACCGGAGGATGATCTGTTATTGCGCGCTTACTATAAGCGCGGATCTGATAAGGAATACCAAGCCTATCTTGAAAAACAAGAGAAAAATTTGGCTTCTCCCAATATTCGATTGATAAAAATTAATTCGTTTTTTCTCAATTCAAAAGTGTCAGGGATGTTTAACCTCATTTGGATTGATGGTGGTCATCTTTATCCGGAGGTGGCATGGGATATTTGCAATGCCTGGAATTTATGTGCCCCCCGGGGAATTATTCTGTGCGATGATGTTCTTCCTTATAAAAAATTACACAAGAGTCCGTATCATTCATCGGAGTCATTTGAGGTTTTACAGTATGTGGCCAATCGTTCATCAGCTTCTCCCACATTATTTTTAAAACGCCGCAATTCTAATCTCTACCCATTCCTTTTGAAAAGAAAGTATGTGGCATGTCTTCAGAAACCAGCTCTGCCCTAAACGAGGAGACGTTTTAGTAATAAAAAGCCGCTCCGCCTGTTCAGGCGGAGCGGTGAAGAAGAACTACTGTTTTTCCAATGTTTCAACGCGGGGCGGATCGCGCAGAATACGAATGAGCTGATACTTGAAATCCGTTTTATACCACTCGAGTATTTGTGTCGCGACCCACGAAGGATTAAGCAAGATGCCTCCATACTTTCGCCCCACTTGCATTTTGGTATTCATTCCGGATGGCCCTACGACAAGTGTTTTTTTTATTCGTGGGTCAAGCGATACTGAAGCGACAAGCATGGCAAGTCCCGCTTTAGTTGCGGCGTATACCGGTTCTTCCATCCTTGGAATCCACTGCGACGTTGAGGTGATGACAATTAACCCTTGAAGGTTTTTTTGTCTTTGCAAAATTCTCTGGAGTAACTTTGCGGGTACTGCAAGACTAATGTTAAGCATTGCATCAATCTCTTTGTCTGTAAGAACATCGAGAGTTCCAATTTGTGAGAACCCAGCGGCATATACCAAAAGATCAACAGGCCCAATTTTTTCAAGAATATGGTCTAGCTCCTCATCCATATTCTTTGTTTCTGCGCCAATAACAAGAGGAAGGTAAATAAGGGCCACATTTTCTGGATTGTGTTTTCCTGTGACAAAAACTTCTTCTCCTTTTTCACAAAGAAGGGTAGCTAAGGCAAGGCCTAAGCCGGATGTACCTCCAACAATAAGAACTCTTTGACTATTTGTTTTCATCCTTGTTTCCTTTCTGGTATCTTTCCGCACCTTACAATAAAATCTATATAATGCAAGATTCCCGTAATCCTCCGACACCTTGGCACCACTTTGGTAGGGTACTATCAAAAGTCTGCCGTAAAAGAAAAAACCACCGCAATTGCGGTGGTTGCCCTGTGGAAGATGCAAGGGCGATGTTTAAAGAAAGTAGTCTCCTTGGTCTGGGAGGGCCTCGAGATTTTCTTGAGGAATGTTCCCCTGAATAGCGTTCTCAAGCCACCAATTTGTTGGGTTGTAGATACAAGTTACTTCCCGACACTCCTTTTCCGCGTTGAAATTTCCAAGGATGGTAGCCGTCGATGCTTGGGTTTCTTTGGTATGCCCTTCGCTACTGTAGGCTTCAGGCGAAGCAATGCGAGCCTTAGCGACCCCGCGATGCGCCGGGCAGTTAAAAAGTCCTAGCGGTGAAAGAACTTGCCGAAGAGCCTGCATATGGCACATATTCGGTTGCCTCTTCCACTCCTCGAAGCTTTCACTCTCGAGAACTTTGAGGTTAATGCTTTCAAGCACTTGGAAGGATGGAGTTTCAAACTCCTTCGCTGTATGTATGGCCCCGCGGATAGCGACGAGGGTATTTTTGAATTCTACGATTGCTTCCGCATCCAAGACTTCACCCCCATTTTCAAAGCGCGTCAGAAATGGTTTAAACGAGATATAGTTAAACTGATGCTCTCGTGCCAATTTGGTAGCCGTGACAATCTCGTCAATGTTTGGAACGACTTCTACCTCTTTCCCCCGTGTTGCTCCTTGCCACGTAATGATGAAGGAGAATCCTATTTGAAGGTCCGGATTCCTTTCTCGAATTTTCGGAACAGAAGAGCAAATTTCTTCAAGCGAAATATTTCGTACGGGTTTGTGCATCCGTTGGAATGTTTCATTTGTACCGGAATCAAGAGAGAGGCGGACCCAATCTTTTCGGGTGAAAAAATGAGCTGTATCATAGATGGCTTTGTTTCGCGAGCCATTACTTACCACAGCGACTTGAACTTTCTGCTTTTTGAGAAATGAAACCACGTCTCCAAATCCTGGATACAAGGTTGGTTCCCCTCCGCCGATGAGAATTACTGAACGTAATCCTTGACGGATCATACTTTCTAAAGAAAGCAGGAGTTTTTGATGCTGATACTTCGCTCTGCTGTTCAGGATGTCCCAGTCGATACAGTGATCGCAACGGTAATTGCATGCCGTTGTAAGGTCCAAGTTGATAGACAGAGGACCAAATTTCGAAGGCAGAGCGGGCGGTTCCTGACCCGCGATAAATGCTTCCCGTACAGCCTTTTGCCATGCAATATAGGAGGAAATCATTGGGAGAACTGACTCTTGTCGTAACTTTGCTGTGAAATCGTGTCTTTGGTGAATTGATGCCGGTAGGTCACTCATGGAGGCTTTCCTTTTGGTGTTCAAATGTTCAAACTCTTGTCATTTTATACGCTGTGACCATTTTCGTAAACTGACACATTTCTTGTTATTCTTGGGTATGGTATGAAAAGAAAGACGAAAGGAAAAATAAGAGGAGAAAAAAACGTAGAAAAACTTACTCATTTCTCCTGTAGGAGTTGTAAAAAATTGTGAACGATTAGGGATGCCCCGAAAAGGAAGAATTGGTTTTGTCCGTGGTGCGGGGAGAAAAATTCTTATGAGTAACTCCACTGGTATTTTTTGCTCTCTCCGCTGATAATCCTTCCATGGTGAAGATAAAAAATAGCGAAGCTTTGGCAACGACTCCGCTTCGAGAATTGGCGCTTAAAATTTTAGAGGCGGGGCTTACGGCCATTGATACGAAGGAGGCGATTCGCAGTGGAATTCATTTTTCCGAAGGGGCGCTCTCCGTTCTTGGAAAGAATTTTTCTCTCGACGCCGAAGGGAAACTTTTTGTTGTTTGTGTCGGAAAGTGCGCGACAGACGCCGCGCGGGCGCTCGAAGACATTTTTGGGGCAAAGATTTCCGGAGGGGTGGCGATTGATATCCGTTGTGACGAAACGCTTGAATATATCGAATCCTGTGAGGGAGATCATCCGTTTCCAACGGAGAGGAATATTGATGCGACAAAAAAAATCATAAAACTTCTTGAGGGAATCACTGAAAAAGATACGGTACTGTTTGTTATTTCCGGAGGAGGTTCAACGCTTCTGTGTCAGCCGGA
Organism: Patescibacteria group bacterium; assembly: GCA_038062775.1. Classification (GTDB taxonomy): domain Bacteria; phylum Patescibacteriota; class Minisyncoccia; order Phycocordibacterales; family JAKFXT01; genus JBBTWL01. The sequence goes on from JBBTWL010000077.1 coordinate 17,609, forward strand.
GAATCACACGTGTCAAGATGAACGTTTGGTTGTCGAAGGACTTTTCGAAGCGGGAGCCGGCATTATCGAAATAAATACGATTCGAAAACATCTCTCTCTTGCTCGGGGTGGATACTTGGCGAAGTATAGCTATCCTGCCCAAGTCATTTCTCTTATTTTTTCAGATGTGGTCGTAAATGATTTTCAGTTTATCGCTTCGGGTCCAACACTGAAGGACGAAACGACCGTGGCGGAAGCCAAGAAAATCTTCGAAAAATATGCCGACTCGATGAAATGTCTGTTTCATGCGGATAATCTTTTCGAAACTCCGAAGGAAGAGAAATATTTCAAAAACGTTTCAAATATTCTTCTCGTTTCAAATGAAACGGCGCTTGAGGCGATGAAAAAAGAGGCAAAAAGGTTTGGATTCAGCGGAAAAATTTGCTCCTCTTGTCTTACTGGAGAGGCTAGAGTGGTGGGAAGAAATCTTTTACGCGAGATTGAATCGAGTCCTTCGAAAACAGCCCTCTTTTATGGCGGAGAAACTACCGTTCGTATAGAGGGGAAAGGAAAGGGGGGAAGAAATCAAGAGCTTTCTCTTTCAGCGCTCAAGGAACTCTCGCAAGAAAATGTTATTATTACTTCCTTGGCTTCGGATGGATGGGATAATTCACCAAGCGCGGGGGCGCTCTGTGATATGCTCATAAAGAAAAAAGCGGAAGAGGAGCATTTTTCTATAGAAAAGTTTCTTGAGAACAATGACTCCTTTACTTTTTTTGAAACTGTCGGCGGAAAAATTGAATCGGGACCGACTGGTTCGAATGTCGCCGATCTCGTTCTGGCTTTGAAGGGGGAATAGCTCGGCAAAGTTTTAGGACTTTTGATTTGTATACTTTGTATGCCTGAAAAAAATAAAAATAATCGTTTTGTTTTATGGTTCGATGAAGTCGGGATTGAAGATATTCCACTCGTTGGGGGGAAAAATGCTTCGCTTGGCGAAATGCATTCGAAGCTCTCAAGTCTTGGCGTCAAAGTTCCGAATGGTTTTGCGATTACGGCCTACGCCTACCGCTATTTTCTCGAACAGGGACAGATTCGACCGAAGCTTGAGAGAGCGCTCAATGCCTTGGACACAAAAGATATCAAAGCTCTTCAGAAGGCGGGGAAAGCGGCACGCAAAGCGATTCTTGACGGGACTATTCCTCCAGAACTCCGAGCAGAAATTATTCAAAACTATAAGAAGCTTTCCGAAGAATATAAAAAAGAAAATGTTGATGTAGCGGTCCGTTCTTCTGCGACCGCGGAAGACCTCCCCGATGCCTCTTTTGCGGGACAGCAAGAAACTTACCTTAATATTTCTGGAGAAGAGGCCTTGATGGAGGCAGTGAAAAAGTGCCTTGCCTCCCTCTTTACCGATCGGGCTATTTCCTACCGAACGGATAAATCGTTTTCGCACTTTGACACGGCGCTTTCGGTCACTATTCAAAAAATGGTTCGCTCTGATCTGGCTTCAAGCGGAATCATGTTTACGCTCGATACCGAGACGGGGTTCAATGATGTGGTGGTGATTAACAGCTCCTACGGACTCGGAGAGCTTATTGTCCAGGGGGCGGTAACTCCGGACGAATTTTTGGTTTTCAAACCCTCCCTCCGCGAAGGGCTGAACGCGGTTATCGGAAAAAACATCGGCACTAAGGAATTCAAAGCCGTTTACGCTTTAGAGGGAATTTCAAAAAAAGAAACCACTCTTCTAGAACGGGAAGCATTTTCTCTGACCAACGACGAGGTAATCCATCTCTCAAAGTGGGGAGTCGTTATCGAGGAATATTTCTCAAAGAAAAAAAATCACTATCAGCCGATGGATATGGAATGGGCGAAGGATGGGGAAACCAACGAACTCTTCATCGTTCAGGCACGTCCGGAAACCATCCATTCAAGCGCGCCTAAAGACTCTTGGAAGGAATATCGTTTGAAGGGCGAGGGAGTGCTTCTCACCGAAGGAGCGGCGGTGGGCATGAAAATCGCAAGTGGCAAAGCCCGCATTATTCAAGAGGCGAAAAATATTGATCAATTTAAGGCGGGAGAGGTTTTGGTTACCGAGATTACCGATCCAGACTGGGAGCCCATTATGAAAATTGCTTCCGCTATTGTTACCGACAAAGGAGGACGAACCTCTCATGCCGCTATTGTGTCAAGGGAGCTTGGAATTCCAGCGGTTGTTGGGACGGGGAATGCGACGAGTAAAATAAAAAATGGAGAAGAGGTGACGATAGACTGCTCTTCTGGAAAGGCGGGACGAATATTGAAGGGAAAAATTCCTTTCGATATGGTAGAGCACAAGTTAGGGACTCTTCCTCAAACCAAAACGAAAGTCATGATCAATGTGGGTTCCCCAGAAGAAGCATTCAAGAATCATTTCTTTCCGGTAAAAGGGGTTGGACTTGGGCGCCTCGAATTTATTATTAACTCCCATATTCGCATACATCCGAACGCGCTCATTGATTTTGGAAAGCTTCGCGCAAAAAAGGATGCTCAATCGAAAAAAGTGGTGGAAGAAATTTCCAAACTCACCAAAGGGTATGAAGATAAAATTGATTATTATATTGATGAACTTTCGGAAGGAATAGCGAAAATTGCCGCAGCCTTTTATCCAGAGCCGGTCATTATCCGTTTCTCTGACTTTAAGACGAATGAGTATCGAACGCTTATCGGAGGTTCTCTGTACGAACCGGAGGAGCAAAATCCGATGATTGGGTGGCGCGGAGCTTCCCGCTACTATCATCCGAAATTCGAATCTGCCTTTGGACTTGAGTGTGTGGCCCTCAAGCGAGTTCGTGAAGAAATGGGGCTTCGAAATGTCATCCCGATGATTCCTTTCTGTCGTACTCCCGAAGAAGGTCGAAAGGTGCTTGGGATAATGCAAAAATATGGACTTACGCGCGGAGTGTCGGGACTTAGGGTCTATATGATGTGCGAAATCCCTTCAAACATTCTTCTTATCGATGAATTTCTTGAACTTTTTGACGGGTACTCCATCGGCTCAAATGACCTCACCCAGCTTGTTTTGGGACTTGACCGAGATTCTGAAATGCTCGCTTCAATTGGCAATGAGCGTGATGAGTCGGTAAAGAAAATGATTGGGGCAGCAATTGCTCTTTGCAAAGCCAAAGGGAAATATATCGGCATTTGCGGACAAGCTCCCTCCGATTTTCCCGATTTCGTGAAGTTTCTCGTCGAAAGCGGGATTGAAAGTATATCGGTAAATCCGGATGCGATACTGAAGACGCTTGAGGTGGTAGCCGAGGCCGAGAAGAAGAGGTAGTTGAGAACCCATCCCGTAGTGAAAATGGCATGGTAAACTTACCCTGTCTTGAGACGTCATGTTATTATATTTCTACACTGATTAGTTATTAACATAACCGCTTATCTCTGAAAGAGATAATGCCATTTTCTACTACGGGATGAAAACCGCAATATTCGGAACTAAAAAATGGGAGGAAGAGTATCTTCGCTTAAAACTCTCCAAAGTAACACTTGAGCTCACTTTTCTTGACGGCACGCTTTCTTCGGAGAGTATCCCAGCGGAAACTCATTTTGAAATTCTTTGCGTTTTCGTCGACTCTTCTTTGAAGCGCGAGACACTGGAGAAATTTCAAAATCTCAAAATGATTGCGACCCGTTCCACTGGCTTTGATCATATTGATCTGGCGTATTGTAAGGAAAAAAATATTACTGTTTCCTCTGTTCCTTCGTATGGAGAAAATACGGTGGCGGAATTTGCTTTTGCCCTCATCTTGTCGTTGGCCCGAAAACTCTATGCTTCGGTCGACTCCATTCGCGAGACCGGAAAATATTCTTTTGAAGGGCTCATAGGGTTTGACCTCAAGGGAAAAACTATCGGAGTGGTCGGAGTAGGTCGCATCGGGCGGCATCTTATTAAAATGGCAAAAGGTTTTGACATGAAAGTCATTGGGTATGATGCTTTCCCCAATCAAGAGACCGCGAAGGAACTTGGGTTTGAGTATCGCTCTTTTGAAGATCTTTTGAAAGAGAGTGACGTGGTGAGTATCCATGTGCCATTTATGAAAGAGACGGAAAAAATGTTTAATGAGAAAACGTTTGCTCTCATGAAAAAAGGAGCGATTTTGATTAATACCGCTCGCGGAGCCGTAGTAGAAACACAAGCGCTCGTCAAAGCGCTTCAAGAAGGTCGTCTCGGAGGAGCCGGGCTCGACGTTTTGGAAGAAGAAGGAGTGCTGAAAGATGAAATGGGTTTTGTCTTAAGCGGAAAGGTCGAGGGGCATGATGTTCGTACCATCATTGCGAATCATGTGCTCATTGATATGCAAAATGTTTTGATTACTCCTCACACCGCCTTCAATACGACGGAGGCTATCCAGAGAATTCTTGATACGACAGCAGAGAATATTTCAGGCTTCCTCGAAGGAACTCCGATAAATATTCCAAAGTAAATGGCAATACTGAATCGTTTGGTGGCAAGGACTATTCTCGATTCACGGGGTGAATGGACGATTGAAGTCTTGGGCATCAGTTCTTCGGGAAACAGTGCCAAAGCATCTATTCCTACGGGAAAAAGTATTGGGGAACGGGAAGCCGTTTCTCTTCCGGCGGAGAGGGCCCTCGAAAGTATCAAAGAGATTTTCTCAAAGTTTTCAGGATATGAACTCTGGGACTTAGAAAAAATAGATCGCGATTTGTTGTCGCTTGACGGAACAAAAAATAAATCTCGTTTGGGGGCGAATGCGATTCTTGGGACCTCTCTCGTTTGTCATAAGCTTCAGGCGCTTGAAGAGGAAATTCCGCTCTGGAAGAAAATTGAGCTTCTTCTAAGGGTGGATGTTTCGCATCGTTCACTCCCGCTTCTTTTTGGGAATCTCATTAATGGCGGACTTCACGCAGAAGGAAGCAATCTTCCGTTTCAGGAATATTTGGTCATTCCGCAAGTTTCTTCTTTTCGTGAGTCAGCACAGATTTTGGTGACAATTTTTCACGCGCTTCATATAAAAAATCCCGGAAGATTTTCTTTGGTTGGAGACGAGGGAGGGTTTTCAGGGTTCTTTGAGGATCCGCTTGAGCCGTTTCGGATTTTGAAAGACACTTCGAATCGTCTCGGGTTTTCAGAAAAAATTCGCTTTGGCATCGATGCGGCGGGAAACACACTTCCTCTTTCTCCGCAGGAAGCGCTTGGATTTTATCGAAAAATGAAAAACGATTTCGACCTTCTGTACCTCGAAGATCCGTTTCCAGAGATGGATGAGAACTCTTTCATTCGTCTCCAAGAAGAATTCAAAGGAATCTTTATTGCCGGAGACGACCTCACCACGACAAATGCGTCTTCTATTCGCGAAATGGCGGATAAGGGGGCAATTTCCTCCGCCATCATTAAGCCGAATCAAATAGGCACGATGACCGAAACGCTTGAAGCGCTTCGCGAATGCTACCGAAAAGGTATCGAACCGGTTCTCTCCCATCGAAGCGGAGAGACCAATGATGACTTCGTGGCAGATATTGCTTACGGCGCGAGGGCGTATGGTATAAAACTCGGGGCTCCGTCTCGTGGGGAGCGAGTGGCGAAATACGACCGCTTACTTGAAATCGAAGAGACGCGTTCTTAACCACTATTATGCTGGATGCTATTTTTTATTTTGCCGAGCACCTTATCCGTTCCTTCGGGCCTTTGGGTGTTTTTTTCGCTTCTTTTATTGAAGAGGTTATTGTTCCTATTCCTTCAACGCTCATCATGTCTTTCGCGGGGGCGGTATTTTTGAACGGACTTTCTGGTTTCGATTTTTTCTTTGGGCTTATTTTTTTTGTGGCGCTTCCGGTCTCTCTTGGACTCACACTCGGATCGAGCGTTCTCTATGCCTTCTTTTATTTTGTCGGAAGACCGGGGATAGAAAAGTATGGGAAATTCTTCGGGCTTTCTTGGAAAGATGTCGAAAAAATTTCTCAAAAACTTGAAAAATCCGGGCGTAATTCATATGCGCTTTTTTTCCTTCGGGCGACTCCTTTTGTTCCCAGCGCGGTGTTGAACGCTTTTTGCGGAGTTATCCGCTGGAAGTACCGAAGTTTTGCTTTCATTACTTTTGTCGGAACCTTTATTCGAGCGTCTATTTTGGGGTCTCTTGGATTTTTCTTGGGGGTGGCCGCTGTTCGGGTTTCTCATATCTTCAAAACTCTTGAAGACGATATATTTATTCTCTCCGGAGTTATTTTTCTCGCCTTCCTTTTTTTCTGGAGGAAAAGACGAAAGAGAAAAATACTGGTAGAATAAAAAAAATGCGAAAAAATACATTCCGGTTTTTCGACCAGCTTGAAGACCGCATCCGCGGGCGACTCTCGCGATTTCCTATTTTGTATTCTTTTATCGGGGCAGTGGGGATTGTGTTGTTTTGGAGAGGGGTGTGGCTTATGGCGGATCATATTCCCGTTCCCGCGTTTATTCCAGATGAATTTCTGACTTTTTCTTCCGGATTTATTTCCTTTGCGATTGGATTGGCTCTCCTTCTTCTCACCGGGCTTTTTGTTTCCTTTTTTGTGGGGGACTCTATTCTTATCTCTGGAATTCGAAACGAGAAAAAACTTATTGAAAAAACGGAAGAAGAAGTTCAGGCCGAGAGTACTCTTATCCGATCTCTTTCAGGGGAAGTGGAAAAGGAGAATGAAAAACTTATTACTATCCAGAAGGAAATTTCGGAAATAAAAACTCTCATTACACAAAGAAAATGAAATTTATCTTCAAAATATTCATCATCGCTTTGGTAGTTCTTGGTATTGCCCAGTATTCGATTATTCCAGGGATTTCCGTTTCAAGTTTCGCTGGGGCGCTTCTTTTTTCCTTTGTTCTTGCGGGAGTCAATGTTTTAGTTCGCCCCCTTCTTTTTATTTTGACTCTTCCCATCACACTGCTCACCTTAGGCCTCTTTTCTTTTGTCCTCAATGCTTTGATGTTTCTCTTTGCCTCAACTTTGGTCTCTGGGGTAGTAGTCGCGGGATTCCTCCCAGCTTTCCTTTGCTCACTCCTTGTTTCTCTCATCTCGTCTCTTGCCAACAAGCTTCCCTGACTCTTTTTTTGCTCTTTTCTTGATTAATCCCCAAGGTAAGGTACCCTTCGGAAGATGAAAAAAGTAGTTACTCATAGCGGGAATTTCCACACGGATGAGCTTTTGGCCGTGGCAATCTTGAGGCTTACCTTTCCGGAGCCATTTGAAATTATTCGAAGCCGAGAGGTAGAAGTGATTCAGTCTGGAGATTTTGCGATTGATGTGGGGGGAATATATGACCCTCCGCATGGCCGTTTTGATCATCATCAGGAAGGGGGAGCAGGGAAAAGAAAGAATGGAATTTTGTACTCCTCTTTTTCTTTGGTTTGGAAAGAGTTTGGAGGGAAAGCTATCAAAGCTTTAGCAAAAAAGCATTCAGTAGAAATAAGCGAAGATCAAACTCAAGATATTTGGAACAGTATTGATGAACATCTGGGAGCTCCCATTGACGCGCATGATGTGGGGATGGAAACCGTTTCGCCCGTCTTTGACGGAGTGTATCCCTATTTGGCGCACAATGTTTTCAGCGCATTTCATCCGACGTGGATTGAAGAGAAAACCTATGACGAAGCGTTTATTGAAGCTCTTCAAGTAGCAATAAAAACTTTATCAGGAGAAATTGTTCATCGTTTGGCGGAGAAGAAGGCGGAAGAAGAGGTGCTTTCTGTGTACGAAAAAGCGGAAGATAAGAGACTTATTATTCTGGAAAAGAAGTTTCCGTGGAAGGGAATTTTGAGTCGCTTTCCCGAGCCCCTTTTTGTTGTTGAGCCTGATTTGACCCCATCGCTTTGGAAAGTAGGGGCTGTTCGGGACGACAGGCACAGCTTCAAGAATAGAAAAAGCTTTCCGCTTACGTGGGCAGGAAAAAACGGGGAGGAGTTTAAGAATTTGACTGGAGTTTTTGGCGCTGTTTTTTGTCATAATGCTCGGTTTGTTGCCATCGCGAAATCAAAGGAAGGAGCTATCGCTTTAGCCCGTCTTGCCGTAGACTCCTCAAACTAAGCCTTTTTACTACCAGCTACCTTCTACTCACTACCCACTAATTTTATGGCTTTTATTGACGAACTAAAACTCTACCTCAAAGCTGGAGATGGCGGGGACGGAGTGGTGCGCTGGCGTCATGATAAGGGGAACGAGTTTGCGGGACCTTCTGGTGGAAATGGCGGTAAGGGGGGGGACGTCTTTGTTCTTGGAGTTCGGGATATAGGAAAGCTTTAGCAGTATCGTCACGTAAAAGAATTTTTTTCCGAACGGGGAGGAGACGGAATGAAAGATAGTATGCATGGCAAAAATGGTGAGGA
>JBBTWL010000078.1:0-1786 GCA_038062775.1 Patescibacteria group bacterium
TCGCTAATTTTCGGGCTTCAAGGTCCGAAATAGCCTCTGGTTCAACGAAAATACGAAGCTCTCGCCCTGCTTGAATAGCGTAGGATTTCTCAACTCCCGGAAAGGAGTTTGCAATTCCCTCAAGATCTCCGAGGCGTTTCAGGTAATTCTCAACGCTGTCTCTTCTTGCCCCCGGACGTCCGCCTGAAATGGCATCGGCTACCTGAACCAAGATGGACTCGATAGTTTCATACGGGTATTCCTCGTGGTGAGCGGAAATAGCAGTGATAATCGCCTTGTCAGCGCCGAATTTTTGCAAAATTCGGCGCCCGATTTCCACATGCGTCCCTTGTACCTCATGATCTACCGCCTTTCCAATGTCGTGAAGAAGCGCTCCTGCCCGAGCGACTGCCACATCTGCCCCAAGTTCCTCCGCAAGCATTCCGGCGATGTGGGCCATTTCTATTGAGTGTTGAAGAACATTCTGTCCGTAGCTTGTTCGAAAGTGAAGGCGTCCAAGGATAGCGACAATGCGCGAATCGAGGTTGAAAACACCGGATTCATACGCGGCGGCCTCACCTTTCTCTTTCATAATTTTGTTTATTTCCTGCTTCGAAAGCTCTACCACCTCTTCAATTTTCGCCGGCTGAATTCGCCCGTCGGCGATGAGTTTTTCAAGCGCCACTTTTGCTATCTGTCGGCGTACGGGGTCAAAAGAAGAGAGAGTGATAACTCCCGGGGTGTCATCCACAATGACCTCAACGCCGGTGGCTCGCTCGAATGAGCGGATGTTTCTTCCTTCCTTTCCGATAATCTTTCCTTTTACTTCATCCGATGGAATGGGGACTGATGAGCTCATGGTTTCGGCCGCAACAGAATTTCCCAGCCGATGAATGGCGGAGGAGAGGATTTCTTTCGCTTTTTTCTCCAGACGCTCTTCTCCCGACATTTCAAGCTTCCGCAGGCGAAGAAGCACATCCTCTTCGGACTCCTTTTCTAAAATTTTGAAGAGTTCGTTCTTGGCTTCCTCGGGGGAAAGGCCGGAAACTTGTTTGAGGACTTCTTTCTTCTCTTCTTCAAGCTTCTGCGTTCTCTCTTTGATTTCCTTTACCTCGGAAACTTTGGCCTTGATGTGCTCCACTTCTCCCTCAAGCTCTCCCTGTCGACGCTCAAGCGTTTCTTCCTTTTTAATAAGACGCTCTTCTATTTTCTGATTCTTTTCTTCTCGTTCACGGGATTCTTCTTTGACTTCTTCGATTAACTTCTCCGCTTTTTCTTTGGCTTCTCCAAGAATCCGCTCGGCATCTTCTCGGGCGGAGAGCTCCATCTGCTTGATTTCAAGCTCGACAGAACCCCGTTTGCCCAAAGAGATGATGACTCGCAGGAAGTACCCGAAAATAATTCCGATAATTCCTACTGCGGAGAGAAGCGTCAGGATTAATTTTAGTGACATACTTTTTTCCTCCTCTTTTCGTAGCGAAATGCCTCGGCGTGTGCGCCGTCTGGTCCTTAAGTGAGGCCGTATATTTTGAATTCTTTCGGGGGTAAATCCATCAAAAGTACTTCGCTAGCTTATAGAGAGGGTTTCAAATTATTTAACAAATGGGTACGCCCTAAACCTAACATCGTTCCTTTCAAAACGCAAAAAACCCCTCAATCCGAAGATAGGAGGCTCTCATAGACAAAGTTTTAGGATGAGGATTTGTGGATTTCGTCTATGATGCCGTACTTCTTTCCTTCTTCGGCGCTCATATAGTAGTCGCGCTCGACGTCTTTCTCGATTTGGGCGATGGGCTTTCCGGTGTTT
>JBBTWL010000079.1:0-11462 GCA_038062775.1 Patescibacteria group bacterium
GTGGTCAATATGGGCGATGACGGAAAAGTTACGTATATGGTTCATACTTGAAAAGTGAACTCTCTCTAACCGACACTTGTCCCGCACCCTCTGCGGGGTGGTCAATATGGGCGATGACGGAAAAGTTACGTATATGGTTCATACTTGAAAAGTGAACTCTCTCTAACCGACACTTGTCCCGCACCCTCTGCGGGGTGGTCAATATGGGCGATGACGGAAAAGTTACGTATATGGTTCATACTTGAAAAGTGAACTCTCTCTAACCGACACTTGTCCCGCATGAAGAGCTATCCTACGAAATAGAGGGAGACTCTGCAAACCTTACCCCGTTAGAGAACTCACCTAAGGCGTTCTCTAACGTGGGTTACTCGAGTAAAGACTCTTGAGGTGGAATAAGGATTTCTTTCTTAAACCGACTCTTGAATGCCTTCGTCATTTCAAAGAACTCTTTATTTTTGAGAGCAAAGAGAAGGAGAGAGGAGGCAAAAATTCCTGAAATCCCAGCAAGAGTCCCTTGGAGAAACACTCCGAGGAAAGTATTCAAATCAAGAACTTCCCCAAAAAAAGTGAGGGTCTGATAGGCAATGAAGCCCCCGAAAACTCCCCCCGCAAAAGCATGGTAGGCTGTAGCGCCAATTTCAAACTGCGAAACCCCGAAATCTTTTTTGAAAAAGAGAAAGAAAAGAAGAGCGTTGAGTATCGCCCCCAAAGAAAAAGCCAGAGGAAGCATGAGCACCTCTGTTCCTGGAATTCCTGAAACTCGAAAAAGCGCTTCTAAAAGGTTTGCAAAAAACGGCGAAGAACGAAAAAGGAAAAGCCCTCCATAACAAGCCGCGATGGTAGCGAGGGAGGAAATAATGGTAATGATGAGCGGTCGCTTTGAATTCTTCGTCGCATAATAACTTCGCAAACATAAAAGCGAGAGACATTGAGCAGTAATCGAAATCATAAATAAAGAAAGCGCCGCCGCCGTGAGACGGGTATCATCCCAACTAAAGGCTCCTGTCCCGTACGCCACCCGGACAATCTGGGCGCGGAGAACAATAAAAAAAATAGAACCGGGAAGCGCCCAGAAAATAATATGCCTCGCGGCGGCTGAAAATTCGCGGATAAAATGGTCTTTTTCTCCGCTTCCAAAAAAGCGCGCGAGTACCGGAAAGGCGGCGACGGAATACGAAGCGCCAATCAAAGAAAGAAGAATAGACTGAAGATTATTGGAAAGAGAAAGAATAGATATGGCTCCCGCTCCAAGCACGGAGGCGATGCCAAGAAGGACCAAAAGAACAATTTGTCCTGAAGCGAGACTTACTGCGCGAAGAAAAGAAAGAGAAACGATTTCTTTCAGCTCTAAAAATTTTGATCGAAAAGAAAAGAGAGGAAAAAATCCTTCTCGAAGAGCGAAGGGGAGCTGGACCAAAAGATGAAGGAAGGCGCCAAGAATCACCCCCCACGCAAGCATGCTTAGATTTTTGGTCGGAAGATAGAAGGCGTAGATGCCAATAATAATTCCCAAGTTATAGAGAACGGGAGAAAGAGCAAAAAGATAATACTTTCGCAAAGATTGAGAAACGGCGCCCAAGAGGTTTGAGAGGGAGAGAAGAAACGGAGAAAGAAGGAGAATCCGCATCATAGAAATAAGGTGTGAGTGGTATTCCCCTCTAATGCCGGGGAAAAGCCAAGAAGAAAGTTGTGGAGCAAAAAGAAAAGCACAAGAAGAAGCAACAAGAAGAGCGAGGGAAGAAAAGGAAAAAACATTCGTCGTAAAACGGCGGAGGGAGTCTTTCCCCTCCTCTACCCTCTCGACCAGAAATGGAATGAGGACCGCGAAAGAAAGGAAAGAGGCAACGGAGACAAAAATAAAATCCTGAACACGAAAGGCGGCGTAGTACACATCAAGTTCTGGCCCCGCTCCGAAATTATGGGCGAGAAGTCGGTCGCGGAAAAGCGCCAAAATTTGAGAAGCAAAGGAGGAGAAGGCCAGAACATAGGCAGCCTGATGAAGACTCCCTATATCACGTTCAAAAAAGGCAAAAAATTTTCGGACCATTCAGAAAAAGAAAAACGCTAGAGATCACTCTCTGTCTTTGTTTCCGAAACCGGAAGATTCTTCCTTTTTTCTGGTTTGTCATCGACCGGAGGCTTTGCCTGATCGAATGGCGCCCGGTTGGCACGGAGATTCTCAAGAATAAATTTTACTTCCGCATTTTGGGGATTAAGCTCTTCCACTTTCGCAAACTGTTCCACCGCTTCTTCCTTCTTTCCTAACTTATCATACGAAAGACCTAAGAAATACCGAGCGTTCGAATAATCTGGTTGGAGAATGATGGCCTTTTCAAACGCGTCAATGGCTCGTCGAAAATTCTTGTCGTTGTAATAGAGAAATCCAAGTTGAAAGAAGATGGTTGGATCATTTGAGATGGTACTCGCTGATTCGACCGACTGTATCGCCCCACGAATATTTCCCCTAGTCACCTCTATCTGTGAAAGAAGAAAAATGGCGTCAGTATAATTTGGCTTCATGACTATGGCCTTTCCTACCTCTTCTTTTGCCAAATCCAAATTTCCGTTAAGGACTTCGAGACGTGCCAAAAGAACATAGAGAGCGGGATTTTGAGGGTTGTTGGCTATCGCCCTTTCGTAAGCTTGTTTCGAATTTTCATACGCTCCGTTAATTTTTAGCGGCACCACCGGTTCATAGGCACGTGCAAGGGTAACCCAGTTTTTATAATTATTCGGATTTATCCGGGTCGCCTCTTGGGCATTTACAATGCCTCGCTGAAGCGCCTCAAGAAAGGCGTTTCTGGCTCCTTCAAGCTCTTCGGGTTTCGGTTCCGGCGCTGAAGCCAGCACGTTCGCTTCGTTGAGAGCAAGTTCGGAAAGCGCTCTCGCGTACAGATCGCTTTTTGAAAGAAGAAACGCCCGCTCAATATCCGCTCGAGCCTGCTTCGCATTCCCTACCGTGTTAAAGGCAACCACGCCCTTCCCAAAAGAATAATGAGCGTAGAGTTTCTCTGCGGAAAAATAGGTTCCCGCCCCCACAACAGCAAGAAGAACAATGAGAGAAAGAGAAGTGGCAAAGTTTTTTGCCGACTCTTTTGCAAAATCAAGAGAAACCACCTGCGTCCTTCCTTGAAGCGCGAGGGAAGCAGAAAACATTCCCGCAAAGGCGAAGGCGAGCAGGAGAATGGAAATGGTTGGAGAGGAAAAGAACAGGGCTGAAAAGAGATATAAAGAGGCGAGGTAGGTCCCAAAAGAAATGGAACGAATATGAGAGTCTTCATTCTCTCCCCGACGGAAAAAATAAAGGCCAGCAGTAACCAGAAGTACGAGGAGTGTCACCCAAGCGGCAAACCCCAGTACCCCAGTCGTTACCAAGGAAGAAGGGATAGCTCCGCTCCCGCTATTGAAATCAATGTTCCAGAAAATCTCACGGTTCACTTCTCCCGGCTTGTACGAGTTCCAAACTTCAGGAAAACTGCCCGGGCCTGTTCCAAAAAATGGATCGGCACGAAGACTTTTCTGGATAATGCCGGCTGTAGTCGGAAGCCGAAGGGAGACATCGAAATATTGAATATCGAGAGTATTCGAAATGGAAGCGCCTATTCGGCTTCCAAAGAAAATAAAAAGGAGGGAGATGAGGAAAAGAAGAGCTCCTGATTTTGAAATTTTTCTCGTTGAAGTCCTCTCACTTCCTTCGACAGAATGGAACGAGAAATAATAGAGAATAAAGACCAAAGAAAAGAAAGCGAGAAGATACCAAGTGAGAGGAATGTTAGTGACAACAAGCAATATAAGAGAACCCGCAAACAGAAAGAGTCCTACTCTCCTCCCCTTTCCACTCGAAAGAAGCCCCGAGTAGACCAAAGAAAGAAGAGCCGTAAGCCCAGAGAAAAGGGAGAGATCGCTCCAGGTCCCGACCGTATTGGTAATTTTTCCGGCAAGCGTTCCCAAAGAAAGAAAGGAAGCTCCGGTAAAGAGCTTCAAAAGTTCGTACACCAAAACAATGACAAAAGAGAGAAAGAGAACGCTTATGGAGCGGAGAAGGTCATGCTTCGATCGAAGGACAAGAGGGGCAAGAAAGAGAAGAAGTGAAGCGAGAGCAAGAGCAAAAACGGTGTCTGGTTCAAAATTAAAACCAATAAAGGAACTCACATGACTCCCCGAGAGCACCGCAGAGATAAAAGAAATGACAAAAAGTGGTAGCCCGGCGAGAGGAAGGAGAGAACGAGGGTACTCGAGACGACCATTTTTGAGCGCGTCAATGGAAACAATAAGAAGAAAGAGAGAGATAATGAGGGAGAGTACCACCCCTTTTCCAAACTGAACTGTAAAAGCGGTGGTGGGAAGAAAGAAAAGAGGAATAAGGAAAAGAAGAAGATAGAAAAATTTTGATCCGAATTGCTCCATAAAGCTCTTCGGAAGACTTTTTCCTTGGATAACATTTTCTCCTCTTTCCATGTCTTGTTCATTCATAGTAATACTCTTGATCAATTAATAACCAATAACACCATGCATTATAAAGGAAGAAAGTGAAAATCAAAAATCCACGCTTTCGCGTGGATTTTTGAAAATGTGAGCTCTTTGCCTATAAGCCGAATTCTGTCCCTCTACTCCTCTTGGAATAGAATGAATAGCCATTTCTCTGGACTCCTCCTCACAGAGGAGTTCTTGCGGCACAAACGATACGCCGTAAGGCGTATCGAGTACGGCCTTGCACAGGGGTAAGGGTTTAGCCGTTTCACTCCCACCTTTCAGCGGGGTTACTCCCAAAGGGAGTTCCGTTCCTTTCGGATTGGACGTCACTGCTCGCACCTCGCGCGTTTCCGCGGACAGACGTTATCTGCTACCTTCTCCTCCATATAAATATGAAGAATCTGTGTTCGGACTTTCCTACCGGAAACCAAAGGCCTCCGATGAGCTATTCAGCAAAGATCTACCTTTATATTATACCACATAATAAGAAAAGCAAAATAGCTACAAAGCTCTTTTCCGACTTCCTTGCCTTTAAGTATCTCTCAACTTCAATGCCGAACAATTCCTTCTTTGTATTCATAGTCATACCCCGACTACGCTAACAGTTATTTATGGGCTAGAGCGTCCCACATTAGATGCAAGCTTAACTTTCGGCTGACAGACGTATAACAGTTATAAGCCAAAGACCTTTCTTAAAGTACTAGTAACCTGTTTCATAGCGACCTTTTCCAGCATACCGAGTTCGCCAATAGCTATTTTTTTCTCTAGAGTAGCAATTTTAGCACCGCGGATTATCGATTGCATTTTCAGACCGTTCTGTTTCGTTGGAGAGACTATAATATCAAACACTCCAATATGGGGCCCTTTTTTTGAGGAAATGAAGACAACAATCATATCTTCGCCCGTACGAGAGGTGAAAACAACCAATGCTGGGCGAACTTTAGCGTCTGAAAGATCGGTAAAAGGGAATGGCACTAGGATAATAGCCCCTTTCTTAGGCATAACTTTTCTTTAAATCATTTTTAGAATATATATCTGACTCACCACGTAAAAAAGAAAAACTTTCCGAATTGGTATTAATGTTCGTGATCTCATTTAACTCTTTGTTATAATCACGCGGATATTTCATTAAAATTGCCTCGGGAGTATCGTGGCGTCCGATAGAAACCACTTCCCCAGTATCTCGCACCAGATCAATAAGAGTCTTGATATTTTTACGCGCCTTGGTGATTGAAATAGTTCTCATATCATTAGTGTACAAAATGTACATATATTGTCAACTTCCTCTTTCAAGTATTGTCCGAAGAAGCTCCCCAAGGGTTTCAGCCAGTTCTTTGGTATCGACATCGGGTAAATTGTTTTCATAGTAACGAGAAACCGCGCTCGAATTGATGCCGACACCAATCGAGAGGTTTTTCCAATAGGTCTTTCGGGTCAACGCGAACCTGATTTATGGCAAAATTCCAGCCACCCTCCACCTGGGGTATTTAACTCCACTTCCATATCAAAGTCTTTCCCTATGTGATTTGGGATGACAGAAAGTACTCTCATACGCTCTTGTATAACCTTCCGTTCTGCAAATGAAAATTGAGCCAAAATCTGTTCTTGGCTGTCGCTGGGCGCTTCTTTACCCGGTAAATCATTGGGTTTTGAGGGGCCAAGAGCTTGTAGTTGTTCGGGACTTTTCATAAAAGCAATTGTGCCATATTGCAGAGAAGCTCGGTAGTATTTAGTATCCTAAATTTTACCGTCCGTTTTCATACATTCGTATCTCTCCGGTCTTAGTATCTTGTACGACATTTTCGGCCCAAGTTGCTGTTACGTCATCAAATATTAGTCAATTAAGAGATGACATAATGCCTCTTATTTCGAGGCTTTTCTGACAACTCAACCAACTATTGGCTAGTGGGTTCCTCCTATATTTCACACGTCCCTCCAGCACACGCCAATTCTTTTTTCGCGTCAGACTCGTCTCTTTGCTCGTAGAGCACAATTTTTGAAAAATCAAGTTCGGGCATGTTCTTCTCCAATTCCTCATATCGCTCCTTCGTAATTTCCTCGTAGGGAGCGAGTTTGTACACGTGGTTTGATCGGGGAAGAAAAGAGAGTCCTCCGACAATATTCCAGTTGTTGTACACCCAGTTCCCCACTTCAAGCCATTCGTCTTCTCCGACGGAAATCGTGGCGGACGGATTGTGATGCGTAAAATTTATTTTAAGAGATTTCCAATACTCGAGGAGTTCTATAGCAGAAACATCGTCCTTAAAACGCTTGGTCGTATCAGGGGATTTAACAGGAAATTCAAGAACAAAAGTATGAGCATCCTCGGCAGATTGCCCAACTTCTGGATAGGCTGGAACCCCCTGATCTTTGAGCATTTTGAAAATAGCATCAGAAGCAGAAATTCGAACTCGACGAATGTAATACTTGGAATGGCGAGGATGAAGACCGGAAGCGCTGTTGAAGGTTTGCGAGCCGTTCCCCGAAGGCTTCACGCACGTGATGGCGGTCGATTGGTTTATTCCGAAACGCTTGGCATATATTTTATTTACTTTTTCTGCTTCGAAGCGTAATTCTTTTTGCAGTTCCGAGTCGGCGACAATCGGATTATCCCACTGCCCCGTCATCGAAACTCCGAGCAATCGTTCCGCGTCGCAATTCTCTTTCCATTCTTTAGAAAGATACCCGAAATTCGTGAGCGTAGACTGAAATGTTCCGAGCATCGTGGCAACACGAATTTTATTTCGAAGAGTTTCTTTTGTGTCTTCCGGACGAACAAACACTTCGGTCAAATTACAGAACTGCCTCGACTGCAAAAGAATTTCCCCGCAAGGATTCACCCCGATAATTCCGGAGAGTCGCCCATTCTGGATAATTCCCTTTTTCTCAAGAAACTTTCTTCGAATTTCCGGAATAGAGGTCGGAATGCTTCCCCGATTAAAAATTCCACGCTCTCCGGAGCCACTCTTCATGAGCGCCATCCACTCCTCCATAAACTCAAGGTTTGACGGCTTGTCTTGATAAATAGCGGAGTTATTCGCGAGAGAACGCTGGGGTTCCGTATAGTAAAACGCTCCGTCTTTCGCGTGTCTCATATCCGTATCATCGAGATCAGAGAGCGAGATGAGCGCCGTACGACGCACGCCTCCGGCTAAGACGCAGTCTCCTGTTTTACAGATAATGTCGTGAACATCGAGGTTCGTGAGGCGTCTCCCTTGGCGGCGAAGAATTTTCCCTCTGGTGTAATCCAAAAGTTCTCGAAGAGGCTCTGGGCCTGACGCCTTTCCCCCCATAGTCTTCAAACGCTCCCCCGCAGGACGAACGAGAGAGAAATCAAACTCAACCTCTTTTCCCGCGTACCAGGTCTCCATCCCATGGACTAAAGCTCCCGCCCATCCTTCTTTGCTGTCTCCGACCACATAGGTTTCAATTTTTTTTCCTGTCTGCATTTGAATTTGGGGAAGTTGGTGTATCGCCTGACTTTCCACCGTAAACCCAAGTCCGGTTCCAGACATGGAAACATAGAGAATTTCTCCAAAATCTCGAAGGCGCGTTGGTGCAATAAAGGAGCAGTTATACGCGCACACATTACATCGATCGGCGGCGGGGCCGGCAAATTGTAATAAACGCATGGAAGGCATGGTCTTCTGTTTCAAAATATACTCCTGCATTTCGGCGTATTCTTTTTCCGTAAATTTATTTCCCGCCTTTTTCTTCATGAAATTCATAAAACGCTCGACGGTTTCCATCCATGTTTCTCGGCGTCCTTCTGCCTCAATCCATTTGGCATAGGTACGATAAAACATAAACTCACCGAGTGCATTTCCAAAATATTTTTTACTTTCCTCTGCGAGCTCTCGTACTCTTTCAGGAACTTCGACTCCACGCCTCCGAAGTTCGGTTCGCTTTTCGCGATAAATAATATAAGACTTCGAAGCCCCCACATACTCGCTCATAATAAGTTCTTTTTCTACCGTATCCTGTATCCCCTCGACGGTAGGAACAAAAGTGGCATATTTTTTGCTGATACGTACCAAATCGGCCAGCACTTTGTTGGCCACCATCTCTGCTTCTTGGAGAGAACCTTCCGAAGAAGCGATCATCGCTTTATGAATGGCGTTGGTAATCTTATTCAGATCAAACTGCGTTACCTCTCCATCTCTTTTTTGTATTTTTTTGACGAAAGGGTTGGTCTTTGCCGTTTCAGGAACTACCTTTTTTTCCTTAAACTCATTCTTAAGAGAAATTTTGACCGTACTTTTTGAAACTTCTTTCGTCTGCGATAAAACTTTCATGGTTCTCATAAGGTACTCATTGGTTATTCACTAAAGGTCAGGACATTTTACTCTTCAAGCCTTCTCCTGACTTGGGGATTGCTCTCCTCTTTCTCTCTTTCAGAACAAAAAAAAGGTCAAGTAAAGAGGAATATTTTCCGACACAAAAAAAGCCCGAGAAAGAAGGTCCTTTCTCGGGCTTTTTTATTCTTTTTTGAAAAATCTGAAGGAGGTGAAAATTTACGCTTTTCCCGAAGAGGGAAAACTTTCCGGGGTTTCTGGAGAAAGTGAAACAGCCTTTTTAAGGGTCACGAAAAAAGCCGTTTCCCCCACTTTTGAGGTAAATGTCACCTCTCCCTGCATCAGTGAGGCCAATTGACGGACAATAAAGAGACCGAGCCCCGTTCCTTCAATAGTTCGCACATCTTTTGCCCGCCAAAACTTCTCAAAAACATGTGCTTGCTCTTCGGGAGAAATACCTTTTCCATTATTGGTTACCGAAATAACGACTTTCCCATCCTCTGCCCTTTCTTTCGCCGTTATGGTTACGAGCCCACTTCCTCCCTGTTCTGAATACTTAATCGCATTCGAGATAAGATTTAAGAGGATTTCCTTCAGGCGCATTTCATCGGAGAGTACCGCGGGAATACTGTCCGGAAGATCATTCACTACCTTCACTTTTTTTAAGAATGCCTCTCCTTCGAGCTCTTTCATAGCGCTCTGGTACGCTTCTTCTACGGAAATCGGAGAAAGCGCAATAGAAATAGTCCCTCCCTGAAGACGTGAAGTTTCCAGTACATCCTGAACAAGAGTAAGAAGCCGGTCATTACTCTTTGAGATGAAATCAATAATATCATACATAGGACTCTTCTCCGAAGCTCCCCTTTCATCTCGAAGCATCTTTACCCCCCACTTAATAGCGGTCGCGGGAGTGCGAAGTTCGTGCGCCGCGATAAAAAGAAACTGATCTTTAAGATGAATAATCTCCTCTGATCGCTTCGTCTCAAGGCGACTCAAAGAAACCACCTGTTCAAAAGCAGAAACAATAACGTAGGAGACTGCCATGAGAAATGCCGCAAGAAAGAGAAGAATGAGCGCGACCACTTCTCCATCAATATATTTCTCTCCAACAAATCTAGTCGTCAAAATAATGGCGATTGTCACGACCCCCATGACGAGAAAAACAAATTGCGGGCAAGACCAAAACGGAATGCCGATTTCCCGACATTGCGCAAAAGGATTCAAGCTGTAGAGAATCTTCTTCATAAGCCCTTACGGGAATTTATAGAAATATAATAACACAGGAAAAAGAAAACATTACGATGTTTCCGTTAAAAACAAAAAAAGGAAGAGAAGATGGTATGGCTTTGAAACTCTCCTCGAGGACTACCGATATATTCTTCGAAGATGTGAAGGGATATGGACCAAAATTTCATAGGGAATAGTGTCACAAATTTTGGCGATATTTTCTACCGAATTTTTCTCCTCCGACTTGTCACTGATGATAACCACCTCCTCTCCGATTTTCACCTCTTCCACCGAAGAAACGTCTATGGTGGAAATATTCATAGAAATTCGGCCAATGAGAGAGCAGTCTTTCCCTCGGAGGGTGATGGTTCCTTTGTTGCCGAGACGCCGATCAATCCCTTCAAAATATCCTGCGGGAACAGTGGCGATGGTCATGTCTTTTAGAGCTTCGAAGTCGCATCCGTACCCGCAAAACTCTCCCATTCGGAGAGTTTTTGTTCCCGAAATAACGCTTTTCAAAGAAAGCGCGGGAAGAAGCCCTTCTGGATCATGAGCGTTGGTATGAATGCCATACATCCCAAGTCCGATACGCGCCACCGTCGATTTTTTTATTTTCTTTCTATGAAAAATCCCCGACGTCGCGGAAATATGGAAGTGCTTTAGGGTAGGAATTTCTTTTTGAAGACGCTCCGCCACTTCATTCCACTCTTCAATCTGACGATCGGTAAAATCTGAAGCTTCTTCGTTGTCAGCATCGGCAAAATGAGAACAGAGTCCTTCAAGAAGCAGGTATTGGTTCCCTTTGACAAGCCGAAGAGCTTCGGGAACATCAGAAGGAAGAATTCCCTGTCGGCGCATTCCCGTATCGATTTTGAGATGAAGAGAGGTGGAGAAACGAGCCATGCCTGAAATTTCTCGAAGTTGCTCCATGCTCACTATGGTAATGCCAATATTTTTAAGTTTCTTTCGAAAAATATTGACGGCAGGAACATACCCCAAAACAAGAAGGGGGGTTCGTATCCCATTTTTTTGAAGAAAAAGAGCCTCGTAGAGAGAATCGACGGAAAGAAATGGCGCTTTCCCCCAGGTGTCAAAAATTTTTCCCACTCCGAGAATCCCGTGCCCATACGCATTGCTTTTCAGTACGGGAGAGAGGGGAAGCCCCAAAATATCGGAATACGTTTCCGCATTGTGGAGAAGATTATGCTTTGACACTTCAACAACAATAAGCGGAGAGTACTCCGTTTCAAACTCCCGCTTCAGATTTCGAAGCCATGAATACAACGACATGAAATATACGCCAAAACACTTGACGAAGTGAGGAGAGGGAAAGAGGGTTGCTTTGCTCTCTTTCTTCTTGTTTTCTTCTTGCCCTAAAAAGAGGCCTCGAAGAGAATTCCAGTATCAAGGCGAAGAACACTGCCGGAAGCGTCGCTTCGATAGGTGTATTCTTCCACATACACATAG
>JBBTWL010000080.1:0-1968 GCA_038062775.1 Patescibacteria group bacterium
CGTATCCCCCACCCGCACATCAAGGCGCTTGATTTCATCCTCATTGTGGAGTGTCGCGCGCGAAACCACGGAGCCGTAGACAAGCACCGGGCGAAGAATAGCGACCGGAGTCAAAACTCCAGTGCGTCCCACTTGAAGAATAATATCCTCAATGACCGTCGTAACTTGCTCGGCGGGAAACTTAAAGGCTACGGCAAAACGAGGAGCTTTTCCGGTGTATCCCAACACTTCTTGATACTCCCGCTCGTTCACCTTCACGACTACTCCATCAATCATACAGTCTTCTTTCGGAGCGCTCTTTCTCCACTTTCCCCAAAATGTTATAACCTCTTCAATAGAAGAAGTATGAGCAAAATGTTTATTCACGGGGAATCCAAGTTTTTGGAGAGTTTTCAATTCCCCTTCTTGAGTTTCGGGAAGTTTTTTTTCCGAGAGAGCAAGGTCGTAAATAAACAATTCAAGATGTCTTTCCGCGGCGACTTTCGGATCAAGCTGTCTGATGGAGCCGGCAGAAACATTTCGAGGATTCGCAAAAGGCTCTTCTCCTTTTTTCGTTCGCGCTGTATTGAGCTTCTCAAGAGTGCTCTTTCGCATCCACACTTCCCCTTCAACAATTCCACTCCACTTTTCTTCAAGAACGAGCGGGAGGGATTCAATCGTCTTCACATTATGGGTTACGTCTTCTCCAGTTATTCCATCCCCTCGAGTCGAAGCGCGAATAAATTTTCCCCTCCGGTATTCAAGCACTACTTTGAGCCCGTCAATTTTTAACTCACAGACATAGGAAGGAGAAAGATCTTGCCCCGTCTCGTTTTTCAAAAATCGTTTGACCCGAGCGTCGAATTCTCGAAGTTCCTCTTCCGAAAAACAGTCGTTAAAAGACCACTGCGGGATTTGGTGTTTTACTTTTTTAAACTCTTTCAAGGGTTTCCCCGCCACTCTTTGGGTTGGAGAATCCGGAGTAATAAGAGAAGGGTATTTTTCCTCAAGGTCGGAAAGTTCTTTTTTCAGAGAATCGAGCGCCCCCTCCGAGATTTCCGGCTTATCGAGCACGTGGTACAGGTAGCGATGCCGGTGTATCGCTTCTCGAAGCTTCTCTATTCTTCTTTCTGTTGAAACCGGCACTTCCTTCCTTGTTTGAGACATAGAGGTATTCTATGGAAAAAGCGCCAAAAGCCAAATCCTTATTGATAAAAAAGAGCACAAAAATTTCCTTTAGAATCACTGAACAAATTCCTGCTATCGCAGGAATTTGTTCAGTAACATAGTGAAATAGAAAAAGGTCGTTGCAATATGGAGAATATTTAGATTGAGGACATCAGATGTCCTCAATCTAAATATTAAGAACCTACTCAAAGGTGGCCTCAAGCGCCCTCTCTATCTGCCGTGCTGAAGGGTTACAAGTGTTATAGCCATGGGAAGTAATAACAGTTTGAGGAGTTCCAGTTTTTTTCTTCCGTACCTCCACCACAACGCACGGATCAGATTCCTGCGTCCCAAGAGAAATGCCGAACCTCCGATAGTCTTCATTTCCATCCTCTGTCTGCGTCACCCCATCAATGCCAACAAGCGACCACGCGAAGTTATAACTTGAGCCATTCCCCACAACAATATCTTGCTCGTTACAAAATACCTCGCCCGCCCCCCCAATTCCATCGTCATTATTGGCCACAGGGAAAGCGCTTCCATTTACGCCAATCGGTGGCCCCGCAGAAGAATCCGAAAATTTCAAATCCCAATAGAGCGCGCATTCCATTCCCGCGTCCGCCGCATAAAAAGCAAGCTGGGAATCTTTCCCGATGGAAGAGAGAATAATTTGCTTGAAGGTAATAGTCGCAATCGTTGAGGCAAGAGAAAGGAAAACGGAAGACACCAAAACGGCAATAAGGAGGGTGAACCCTTTCTTTCTTGAAGGAGAGAAATTTTTCTTCATATCTATATCCATCGTCGCATTATCGTTACCGCCTT
>JBBTWL010000081.1:0-12703 GCA_038062775.1 Patescibacteria group bacterium
TCTTCAAGTTTTCGCAGTTTCAAAACAAGCTTCAAGACCTCTATGCGGATTGTCCAGATTTTGTGGTTCCTCCAACGCGTTTTAATGAAATAAAAGCATTTATTGATCGGGGGCTTGAAGACTTTTCTATTTCTCGTCTTAAGGAAAAAATGCCATGGGGAGTTTCTGTCCCGGGGGACGATTCGCAGGTAATGTACGTGTGGTTCGATGCTTTGGTGAATTATCTTTCGACCATAGGCTGGCCCAACGAAGAAAAATTTAAAGAATGGTGGCCAGTCGTGCAATTCGCGGGGAAGGATAATGTGCGTCAACAATCGGCGATTTGGCAGGCGATGCTTATGGCTGGCGGGGTTGAGCCCTCAAAACAAATTGTGATTCATGGCTTTATTACGAGTGGGGGAGTGAAGATGTCGAAAAGCCTTGGAAATGTTATTGATCCTCTTCAAATAATTGAAGAATTTGGGACAGAAACACTTCGATTTTTCTTGGCGAAACATGTTTCAACATTTGAAGATAGTGACGTTACTTTTGAGCGTATAAAAGAAGCCTACAACGCAGATCTCGCGAACGGTCTCGGGAATCTAGTTTCGCGCATTATGAAAATGGCAGAGCAGAGTGGAATTAAGAAGCAGGAGTTAGGAATTAAGGAGGAGTATGAAGGAAACAAAGAGCTTGAAAGATATGAAATAGATAAGGCCATCGGAAAGATTTGGGAGAAAATTTCAACGCTCGATTCATTTGTTCAAACCAATGAGCCGTATAAGACGATAAAGACGGATGAAGAAAAGGCAAAAAAAGATATTCAGTATTTGGTGGATGAGCTTTTCAAAATCGGCCTCGCCCTCATTCCATTTATGCCCGAAACTGCCCAAAAAATTCAAGGGCTCGCCCGAGAAGGGAAGTCTCCTGAATCCCCACTTTTTCTTCGGAAATAATAATGGAATTCAAATACTTTGACGCACATTGCCATCTTCATGACCGCGAGTTCGATATGGACCGCGAAGCGATTTTGGCGCGGATGAAAGAAAAGGAAATTGGAGCGATTGTGGTGGGGACGAAAAAGAGGAGCTCAAAGGAAGCAGTGGAATTTGCCGAAGCGCATGAGAATATTTTTGCGACAGTGGGGGTTCATCCCACAGACTCAAAGGAAAAGTGGGACGAAGCATATTTTGAAAACCTTGCCTCAAAAGAAAAAGTGGTGGCAATAGGGGAATGCGGGCTTGATTACTTTAGAATAAAGAATCAAGAAGTACGCAGTAAGGAAGTCGGAGAGGAGAAAGAAAGACAGAAGGAGTTATTCAAAAAACATTTAGAACTTTCGGTGAAAATAGGGAAGCCACTTATGATCCACTGTCGCTCAAGCATAAAAACGGAAGATGCTCATAATGATTTGTTAGAAATTCTTCTTCCGGCAAAAGAAAAGTATGGAGAGAAACTTCGCGGGAATATGCACTTTTTCACGGGAAGCGCGGAACTCGGACAAAAGTTTATTGATATTGAATTTTCTCTCTCCTTCCCCGGGGTCATTACTTTTTCGAGAGAACTCCGAGAGGAAATGGTGAAACTTCCTCTTCAAAATATCCTCTGTGAGACCGACTCTCCCTATGCCTCTCCGGTGCCGTATCGTGGTCAGAGGAACGAGCCGACGTTTGTGGTTGAAGTGGCCGAAAAAATCGCCTCCCTTCGCGTTGATGCGGGGGATGAGACCCGAGAGGAGGTACTCACTGCTCTTGTGGCAAATGACGAAAGAATTTTCTTGAAATTTTTGAAATAGCGAATAACTTCATTATAATAAGACGTATAATATACTATAGTATATTATACGTCTTCTAATTTTTGTTAATGTAAGTTGTTTGGCTTGTAATATGACCGCTATTTTAATACTGGTCTCTTTGCTTTTTTCTCATTTGCAAATGGAAAAACCCCGTGATAAGGTAGGCTCTCATGGAAAAAAAGACTAAAGTGGTGGAGGAACAAGACCTCGAAATGAAGCTCTACGAGCTCTCTTTCCACATCGACCCGAATTTGGGTGAAGAGGGAGCAGAGAAGAAGTTTGAGAAGATACTTGCCGATATTTCGAAAGCCGGAGGAAAAATAGAGAGAAACGAAAAGCCTCTTCTTCAGCCCTTGGCGTATCCCATCGCAAAAGCTGGACGAGGAATGAAGGAGTGGTGTGAAAATTCCTACTTCGGCTCCCTCGTTTTTGAAACGAATATCTCTGAAATGCAGAAGCTTGAGACGGAGTTGAAAAATGACAGCGACTTTCTCCGTTTTCTCATTGTTTCTCTTACCAAAGTGGCGCTTTCTGAAATGGGGAAGAGAAAGATTGAGCGAAGAGAGGAGAGGATGGAAGAAAGGACTCCTCCCCAAACTTCCTCTAAAGTCCCTGTGGTGGCAGAGGCTTTGAAGGCTACTTCCGAGGAGGAGCTTGATAAAAAGATAGAAGAGATGGTAGCCTAAGCAAGTTTTCTACAATCTCACTCCGTTCGATTAAGAAAATCAATCATGTATCTCAATAAAGCAATTATCTACGGGAACTTGACTCGCGATCCGGAACTCCGGGCGCTTCCTTCGGGAATCCAAGTGGCTTCCTTTTCCATCGCGACAAACCGCGTGTGGAAGGATAAAAATGGAATGAAGCAGGAGTCGGTGGATTACCACAACGTCGTCTGCTTCGGGCGCCAAGCCGAGCTCGTTTCCCAATATCTTCATAAGGGGAGCTCCGCTATGATTGAAGGGAGAATGCAGACACGAAGCTGGGAAGCAGAGGGAGGGAAGAAATATCGAACCGAAATTGTGGCTGACAAAATCCAGTTTGGACCGAAAGGCTTTGGAGGCGGAAGTGGCGCAGTACCAAGCGAAGGTTCGCCAGCTTCTTCCAAGAGTAAGCCCGCGGGAGACGACGAAGGAGGAAAAACCATCGAATATCCAGAAGAAGAAATTAATTTGGAGGACATTCCATTTTAGAAAATTAAAGAGCAAAGCGACTATAATTTACTTACCCCTCACTTGCTGAGGTGGTAAAAATGATTACAATCGAAATTATAAGCATAAGCAGGGTACAGAGGTAGATGTATCCATAAATACGGCAAGTGAGGGGTCATTATTTTCTAAGACTCGCCTCACTTGTCAAGAAAATATATGAAACGTCAGTGTTATTTTTCCCAGAATAATATTAAACATATCGATTATAAAGATATCGAGCTTTTGAAGCGATTCCTTACTCCTCATGGGAAAATCGCTCCTACCCGAAAAACCGGCGTTTCCGCGAAGAACCAACGCAAGCTCTCTTTGGCCATAAAGCGGGCTCGATATATGGCTCTTCTGCCCTATATCGCGCCATAAGAGGAGAGAAGTAAGACGTAAGTATTAAGAATTAAGGAGTAGGAAAAAAAAGAAAAGACTTTTGACTCACACATCAAAACCCCTCTCCTCAAGCCGAGAGGGGTTTTGATTATTCTCCCCTTAGTTTTTCCTTGATTCTTAATACTTACGTCTTGCTTCTTCCTTCATACTCGTTCCGAATATTCTCCGGTTTCCGTATTGATGCGAAGGACATCTCCTTCTTTGATGAAGAGCGGAACATTGATCGTGGCCCCCGTCTCAAGAGTGACTTGTTTGAGTGCTCCTTGTGCCGTATTTCCTTTGACGGCAGGAGAGGCTTCGGTAACTTTGAGCTCTGCTTTTATCGGCATTCGAATGCCGATAGTTTTTTCTCCAAAAGAGAGAACATCGATAACCGTGTTTCCTTTTAGAAACTTTCCTCCGGGTCCAATAACTTTCTCTTCGAGAGAGAATCGTTTTGATGGATTATTTTCTTCACAGAACCAGAACTCACTTTTGCGAGCATAGAGATATTTGGCCTTCCGGGTTTCAATTTCTGCTTCCTCTGCTTTTTCCTGCTGATGGAAAGATCGTTCAATAACCTTCCCGCTCATAAGATTACGAAGTTTTGTCTGATTCACTGGTTTTCGTTTTTGCATACGAAAGACGTGTGACTCGAGCACTTCGTAAGGATCTCCATCGAATTCAATAATTTTCTTTATCGTTATTTCGTTGTACTGAAGTATGGCCATGAAAAATACCGCTCCCGCGGATAGGGAAGGTATATCATACTTCAGCCTAAAAGGTAAAATTAAAATGACACAAAAAATGACGGGGGAGCGGTTGCTCCCCCGTCATCGGGCTGAAGGTGTCCTTGTTGTCCGAGGAGGCTTCGTCCCTAACAGGTAACGATTTCAGATATCAAGCACGACCGTAGGTCTAAGTCGTGGGCGGAAGTCTGAAAATCGTCTGCGCAAGTCTTCTTGCACGCTTCGGGTCGCATAGTATGGCTCTGACCCAAAGCCTAGAACGAGTCTGCTCACCCTATTCCGATCCACTTCCGCCTTTCCCAGCACTTCTTTTGCTATGCTAACAGGGAATGCTATTCTCGCAACCTCTTTCTTGTGGTAGGCGTTTGAAGTGGTAAGAAGGCGAGAAATTTAGTATAAAAGGGGAGCAGGCTCCCTTTCGCCTTTATATATGAGTTCTTACCACGACACTGACACTTTTTCTTTCGAAACGCTTTCTGACGAGGATCTTTTTTCCTCCGCGAGAGAAAATGCCGAACTCTTCTCGATTCTCCTTAAGCGTTACCAGAGCGCTTTCGTGAGTCGCGCTCGATCTATCCTGAAAAATCAGGAGGACGCAGAAGATGCGGTTCAGGAGACGTTTTTGAGGATTTATCTCAAAAGCCATAAGTTTACCCCTCAAGGCCAAGGATCATTTCGTTCCTGGGCCTATGTAATCCTTTTTAACTCCTCAATAAGTATCCTGCGAAAGCGGGGGAAGGGGGTAGTCCCTCTTCTTGAAGAGTACAGCGAAATTTTGCCGGACCCAGAAACTATTGGGACGCTTGAGAAAAAAGGGCTGGCCGATTATGTTGCCTCTATTCTTTCTCGTATGCCCGAGGGGTTGGCAAAAACACTTTCGAGTTTTTTGCTTGATGAAAAAACGCAGGAAGAAATTTCGAAAGAGGAGGGGATCAGTGTTTCGGCGGTAAAGTCGAAGGTATTCCGAGCAAAGGAATCCTTTCGTTCGGTTGATCGAGAGCTTTCAAGAAAAGAATACCTCTCACTCTTATAGTACTCTTTTACGATATTTATATTTATGGATACTCACAATACCGTACGGACTATACCGACCATACGGGAAAAAAATTTGGAACAGAGAATTATGCGAAGGATTCGCATCGCTTCTTTTTTCTTGGGCCTTTCTTTTACAAAAATCTTTCTTTCTATTTTGGCATTTGCCTCGGCAGGGGAACTTTTTTGGAATATCTCTTTCCTGCACGTTTTTCGTAATTCCCCTTCGCTCATGGAGCTCGCTTTGCATGAGAATTTTTGGCAAAGTGCGTGGGGTGGGACAGAAATTGGAGTACAAATTGCCGTCATCCTCCTTCCTCTTTTAATTATTGTTGCTTCATTTCTCCAGATATTTCGTCTACGAAAAGAAAAACTACCTCATCCAGAGCTTCAGGCGGTGTAATTGCAGTTTAATTTTTTATTCATAATTTCTTTGCATAAGGAATAAACAAGGCATACACAAATCCGCCTCAGGCGGATTTGTGTATGTGGGTGGGGAATGATGGTAAACAAAAACTCTTCACTTGAAGTGAAGAGTTTTTGTTTACTCTAGTCCTCTGAAGACGATGATTTCTCTTTGTCTTCTTTGAGTTTCTCTCGAATGAGTTTCAAGATTTCACTCGCCACTTTTGGATTTTCACGGAGGAATGTTCGCGCGGCATCGTATCCTCGTCCGAGCTTCACTTCTCCATAGGCATAAGCACTTCCTGATTTTGAAAGGATACCGTATTTTTCTCCAAGCGCCATAATTTCCCCTTCTTTGGAAATCCCTTCGCCATACAAAAGGTCAAACTCGGTAGTGCGAAACGGAGCGGCGACTTTATTCTTCACTACTTTCACGCGTACGCGCCCTCCGACTATCTCCTCTCCTTTTTTAATGGAGGCAATGCGACGGATATCGAGACGGACCGACGTGTAAAATTTGAGAGCTTTTCCTCCGGGGGTGGTTTCTGGATTTCCAAACATAACACCAATCTGCATACGAATCTGGTTAATGAAAATAACAATTGTTTTTGACTTGGCGACAATGGCCGTAAGCTTTCGAAGCGCCTGTGACATGAGGCGAGCTTGTTTCCCCACATGCTGGGCTCCCATGTCTCCTTCAATTTCATCTTTTGGAGTAAGAGCGGCGACGGAATCAATGACGACCACATCAATTTTTCCTGAACGAACGAGACTCTCGGTGATTTCAAGAGCCTGTTCACCCGTGTCGGGTTGGGAGATAAGGAGCTCATCTATTTTAACTCCAAGCGCTTTGGCGTACTGCGGATCCATCGCGTGTTCCGCGTCGATGTAAGCAGAGATGCCTCCTTCTTTTTGCGCTTCAGCGACAATGTGCAAGGCGAGTGTCGTTTTTCCGGAACTTTCAGGACCGAAAATTTCGATAATTCTTCCACAGGGGATTCCCCCGATGCCGAGTGCGTCATCAAGACCGATGGAGCCGGTCGAAATCACTTTCACGTCAACTCGGGGCGCGTCTCCTAATTTCATAATGGCCTCGTCTCCAAACTTTGCTCGGATGGCGCGCAACGTATCTTCCACTCCAATGTTTGTTTGTTTCAGCTCTTTTACTACTTTCTTTTTGAAATTGGCCATGGCTATAAGGGTGATTATTTTTTATAGACGAGTTCGATCCGATTTTCGGTCGTCTTCCCGAATTTATCGCGAGCTTTCAGGGTAAGTATATTATAGCCTTCCGCGAGCAACAATTTTTCCTCCAGAACCCCATTTTGGTCAAGATAGATCTGTCGGTCGTTTAAGCTTAAATGGGCAATATTTTTGGCGACTCCCTTAATGGTGACAAGAGGAGAGGTGGTAGCTTCGCCGTTCCTTGGGCTTTGAATGGTGATTGATGGCCCCTCGAAGACGTTTTTGGTTTTGAGGTACCCAAAAAAAAGAAGAAGGAGAGCAAAGAGAAGAATAATCCCGTTTCGTAGATAGGAAGTGCGCTTACTCATTTTCTCCAAAGCCCTCGGCTACGCCACTTTGGTTTGGGCGGGGTGTGATGACTTCTCGAGCTTTCGATCCATCCGCGGGTCCGACCACTCCCCGTTCCTCAAGAATATCTATAATGCGGGCGGCGCGAGCGTAGCCAACCCGAAGTTTTCTCTGAAGGTAGGAGGTAGAAGCTTTTCCCGCTTCAATGACCACTATCCGAGCCTCTTCGTAGAGATCGTCATCAACGTCATTTTCATCTCCGATATTTATTCCGAAGATGGAAGATTCGGAGCTCATACTTCCGTTATCGATAATGATTTCATCGGGAATCCGATTGGCATTTTTTTCAACCAAGTAGGAGACGACGCGCTTGAGCTCTGATTCTGAAATGAAAGGACATTGAATACGAGTCGGCTGGGACATTTCTCCAGAGAGGTAGAGCATGTCCCCGGCACCGAGAAGTTTTTCCGCTCCTGCCATATCAAGAATGGTTCGAGAGTCAATCTGCGAGGCCACCTGAAGTGCTACGCGGGCTGGAATGTTGGCTTTGATGAGACCGGTAATAATATTTACCGATGGACGCTGGGTCGAGAGAATGAGGTGGATGCCAACAGCACGACTCATTTGAGCGAGGCGGACAATGGCCGCCTCGAGTTCTCTCGGATAGGTCTGCATGATGTCAGCTAATTCATCAATAATGATAACAATGTAGGGCATGGATTCCGGAAGTTCTTTTCCGTCACTCTCCGTATCTTTCCCGCCATCCTTTCGTTTTTTGATAGCCGGCAGAAGAATATTTTTGTGGTAGGAGTCGATATCTCGCACCTTCTCGCTCTCTAATACGTCGTATCGGCGCTCCATTTCTTTCGCGGCCCACTTGAGGGAAAGGATGGCTTTTTTGGCGTCAGTAATAACGGGAGTTAAAAGGTGAGGGATTTTGTTATAGACGGTGAGTTCCACTCGCTTTGGGTCAACCATGATGAAGCGGAGGGTATCTGGAGAATTTCGAAAGAGAAGCGAGGTGACAAGGGCGTGGATGGTCACAGATTTTCCGCTTCCGGTGGCTCCTGCCACCAAAAGGTGTGGCATTTTTGAAATATTGGCAAAAACAGGAGTTCCGGAAATATTTCGACCGAGAGCCCCGAGAAGAGATTTTTTAGACTCTTTAAATTCTTCCGAAGCAAACATACTCGCAAGTCCCACCGTTGCCTTGGCGGTATTTGGAACCTCGATACCGACGAGGGACTTTCCAGGAATCGGAGCCTCAATTCGTATGGGGTGGGCCGCAAGAGAGAGCTCCAAGTCTCTTTGAAGGGCCACAATTTTTGAAAGGCGAACGCCCTCGGCGGGCTTGAGGGCATAGCGGGTAATTGAAGGGCCGATGGTAATTTCATCCATTTCAACCGGAATGCCGAAGTTTTGAAGCGTGCGCTTAATAATATTGGCGCTCGCTTTGATATCCCCAACATCAGGCTTCCCACGATCTCCTTCAAGAAGAGAAAGTGGCGGAGGAACAAATTCTTCTCCAGAATAGGAGAAGAGATGGAAATCGGTTCCGGGTTCCTCCTCTTTTTTTCCTTGGTTCCCATGGGGAGTCTTTTTTGAAGAAGCGTCGGTTGATATTTCCGAAGAAGGCTTTTCTTCCACGGTTGGAAGAGTTTCAGTAATAACCGGCTCTACCGAAGCGAGGTCTTTCTTGTCTTTTTTTGAGAAAAGATTTCCGAAACGGAATGCTCCAAAGGAGAGGTGAATATCAAAAATCATAAGGAAGGAAACGACGGAGAGAGCAATGACGACGATGAAGCTTGCGTAGATATCAAAAAGAGAAACCAGAGGCTTCGCGAGGAGTCTTCCGACGACCCCTCCTTTCTCTGGATACAGCATCTCCACAAAGGCGAGAGTTGAAGCGAGAAAGATAATCGCTCCAGAAATTTTATGCCCACGGAATTGGTGGTGGATTGAGCGAGCAAAGGAGATGGCAAGCATGAAGAATAAAAGAGGAATAAGAGAATATCCCCATCCAAGAAGAGAAGAAAAAATTTTATAAAACCAGCTTCCAAGAGCCCCAGCCTTGTTGAGTTCTGCCAAGAGAAAAATGAGCGAGAGGACCAGAAAAAGAATGGCCGAAATACTGTCTCGGGTCTCGTCTCGGAGTTCGGAAAGAAACTTCTTTCTTTGCTTTTTTCTTTTTCCTCGGGGGATTTCCTTTTCGTCTTCGAAATCTTTTTCTTTTTCGGCCATATGTTAAAAACATGATAGCACGGAGAAACGGCTTCTCCACAGAGGGGTTCCTCCACCATATCGGCAATCCGAAAGATTTTTAAGAAAATTCAAATTCGGCCTCATCGTTGCCTGAAGACTTCATTTAGTTGAGAGAGACGGTAAAGAGATCAATACAAAAAAGAAAAATATCAAGTCTTGCTCATGCCCAAGGAAGAGATATATTAAGGACAAATAAAGATCTTTTCTAGGACATATTGATTGAGCGTAGGCTTTGTTGAAAAAGATAGGTGAGGTTTCAAAACTCTATAAAGGACATGAATTGCAAGAGGAACAACTTTTAAATACCAAGAAATATGAAGGAAACAGCTATAGTTATTAAAGACAATGAAAAGGCAAAGTTTGTCGCTAAGAAACTCTTCCGCCTCTCTTCGGCCGTGCATCTCATCACACAGTTTCTGGAAGAAAAGGAGCCTATTCGAAGGAGGCTTCGAGAAATGTCTCTTATTCTCCCCAACCTCTTACTCCGTGGGGGATCTCTTGAGGGAGTTCATCGTCGTGTCTCATCTCGAATTGAAGAAATGGTACTTCTTCTTAAAACGGCCGAGCAAGGGGATATTTTGTCGGAAATGAACGGGGGGATGCTTCGGAGAGCCTATGAATCAATTGGTTCGGAGCTCTCTCAAAATGCTCTGGATCTCGATGAGATTACCGGGTTCGAAGAAAAGGACATTTTGGTGAAAAGCTTTCCTTACAAAACCGAAGGTTTTCATAAAAGGACAGTAATAAAGGACAGTAATATGTCTTTTAAAACAATGTCTGTTAGAAATGTCCAAGACAGATTGTCTTATAGAAAAGACGTTGCTGGTTCTTCAAAGAAAGAATCGGTCCCTCGAGAGGGAAAAAGAGAGAGAAAAAAGACCTCTGACGAGGAGAGGGTGAAAAAAATAATTGATGCCGTAAAAGAAAAAGGAAAAGTAAACATAAAGGACATATCGATGGTTATCCGAGATGTGAGCGAAAAGACCATCCAAAGAGACATTTTATCATTGATTTCATCGGGTATTTTGCAGAAAACTGGAGAGAGGCGTTGGAGTACGTATAGCCTGAATTCCCAATTTTCTGGAGCTTAGGAACACCCAAATATGAGTACCAGATATTAATACCTAAGAAGCTTGCTTTAGATTATTTGGCAACACGGTCGCCAAATCGGATAATTCGGAGTATTTTTGGTATTTTTTGCCTGGTGCCTGGTATGGTAAATCGTTGACTCTAGCCTCTAAATATGCGAATATTCCCCTTGTGGATCCCACACAAGGAGAGGCGGAAAAGAACAGAGAAATTCTCTTCTTTTGAGAACCATTCTTTCTTCTTTGCTTTTCTGAATTTCGTGGTTATCCACAAAGATATTTTGCGAGGACTCCCGATACGACTATAATTCTAGCCACTGAAGAGGGCTTTTCTTTTTTGGCTACAAACTCTCTTCGGATTTCGGCATGGCAGATTCGTACTTCCGTCCCCTTTCCGCCTCGCTTTTGTGGTTGGTCGTTGAAAATTTCATACCGAAGTTTTGTAGGCAGAGGAACTGCCAAAAGCTTGGAATTTCTGAATGGATGATTTGTCCCTCTATGACAGGAGCTCCCGTAACGAATTATTTCCTTTTTGAAAGCTACTCCGCAAACGGTTTCGTGTCGGTACTTTTGAAACCGCGGGATAGTTTTGTAAAGGCGCGTGCGATTTCTTTTTTCTTTTGCAAATAAAATTACAAAAGAAAAAAGAAAAAAGCCGGGCCTTGTGAGAATTTTGTTTTGGTGAGTCGACCGGCAAAATTTTCGCGAACAAACCTTACTTCTTTTTGCGAGTCTGCTTGCGAAAAAGTGTACTTACAAAAAGAAACCTTAACTTAAAATTAAATTAATTAATCATGCAATTACCAACATCTAAGACTGCAAAGCGCATTGGTGCTTTTGCTGGCTTCGCGATGGCTTTGGCTTTAGTAGTGGGTGGCGCAGTCGCTCCTGCTTCAGCAGCAACCATTGATGAGCTTCAGGCACAGATTGCTACGCTTCTCTCTCAGATCAACGCATTGACGGCTCAGATTAACGCAGGAAGTTCTTCAAGTTCTTCCTCGGGGACTGGCTATCAATTCACGACTGACCTTGAGTTAGGATCAACTGGCGACGCTGTTATGCAGCTTCAGAAGGTTCTCAACAAGAGCGCTGACACCCAAGTCTCATCGACCGGCGCCGGTTCTCCTGGTTCAGAATCAACATACTTCGGCGCAAAAACCAAATCTGCTGTTATGAAATTCCAAGCTAAAAATGGAATTTCTCCGGTAGCCGGTTACGTCGGACCGAAAACCCGAGCTGTTCTTAACGGAATGGGCGGGACAACAGGAGGAACGACTGGTGGAACAACTGGTGGAACGACTACGTCCGGAACCGGACTTACGGTCACATCCGCAGTTCAGCCTTCAGCCTCTCTTGCTCCGAATAGCGCTTCACGTATTCCGTTTACCCGCGTAGTTCTCACCGCTTCAAACGATGGGGATATCACGGTTAACGGCATCGTTGTTGAGCGCATGGGTCTCGCGGCAGACGCCGCTTTTGACGGCGTCGTCCTTATCGATGAAAACGGTCTCCAGATCGGTATAGCAAAAACCCTGAACTCAAATCACCAAGTAACAGTCGGCGAACCCTTCACCGTTAAAGCTGGGACATCAAAAACAGTTACCATCGCTGGTAACATGGTTGCTGATAACTCAACTCGCGCCGGCCAGGTTGCCACTCTTGCCGTTGTTGGGGTTAACACTTCAGCAACAGTTTCAGGAGCTCTTCCTATCACTGGTGCTGCTCACACGGTAAACGCCTCTCTTACATTGGGTTCAGTTACCCAAATCGTTTCTTCCTTTGACCCGCAGACTTCAGCTACCAAAGAAATCGGCACAACTGGCTACAAATTCTCTGGCGTCCGTTACACCGCAGGTTCAGCCGAGAAAGTTCGCCTCTGGTCCATTCGTTGGAATCAAGCCGGTTCAGCAGGAAACACCGACCTTGCCAATATCAAGGTTGTTGTCGACGGCACGAGTTATGACACTACCGTGTCATCTGACGGCAAGTATTACACTGCCGTCTTCGGTGCCGGAATCGTTATAGACAAAGGTCTCTCCAAGGATATACATATCCAAGGCGACCTTATCGGTTCTGCTTCCGCAGCCCGCACCGTACGCATGGCCATCTACAAGAGACAGGATGTCTATATGACCGGCGAAACGTATGGCTATGGCATTACTCCTCCGGCCGGTTCAGGCACGGCGGCAAATGCCACCTCTGAATTCACCGCGGGTACCCCGTACTTTGACGGTTCACTTCTGACCGTTTCTGCTGGTTCGGTAACCTCGGTGACTAAAGCCTTGTCAG
>JBBTWL010000082.1:0-7756 GCA_038062775.1 Patescibacteria group bacterium
TGTATTCTTCCCCATCCACATTGAGGATTATTACATATCCGGGAGTCACCACCTGCGCGCATATTTCCCCTTGCTCCGGAAGTCCTAAACAGCCGTTTTGCCAGGTTTCTTGCCCAACAAAGGCGACAGAGATACTTTGAGCATCAATGCCCAGAAAAGCCGAGAGAGCGGAAATTGCTTCCGCGACCGCGGGAATCGGTTCGTTTGAAAGTCCTTGGTTTTCCTCCCCGAAGGTTCCCCCCGCATCCTGAAGCATTGCCCCGGAGTCTTTTTGAAAAGGAAGATAGCTTGAAAGCTCACCAAACCCTCCGATAAAAAAGAAGGCCAAAACGACAGCGAGCGCCACAGAAACAGCGACAAATTTTGAAATACTCTCTTTCATATGAATTATTGTATCGTTATTTAAAAAAGAACACTACTTCTTGTTGTGCACAAAGTCCCCCATAAACATTCTGGAAAAATCCAAAATTTCCTCTCCGTGCTGTTCGGGAGTCGCCTTCTCCCACACTTTTCGAATAATCCCCTCTTGGTCGAGGAAAAAAGTCGACCGAGCAGTTCCCATATATTCACGCCCCATAAATTTTTTCTTCTGCCACACTCCGAAGGCTTCCATAAGTTTGTGTTCCGAGTCAGACCAGAGCTCGAAGGGAAGCTTATACTTGGCAATGAATTTCTGATGCAAGGTGGAAGAATCTTTACTCACTCCGATAACGGATACCCCAAGCATGTCGAATTCTTCTTTCACATCCCGAATACTGCACGCCTCTTTGGTACATCCGGGAGTGTCGTCTTTGGGATAGAAATAGATAACGACTGGTTTCCCGAGTCTCTCTTTAAGCCGTACGGTTTGCCCTTTACCGTCTAGCACTTCCACTTCAAGTGGCGCTTTTTTGCCTTCTGATAACACGGAAGAAATATACCTCAAAAAGACGGGAACGAAAATCTCCTCCGCCTTAGGCGGAGGAGATTTTCGAAAATGTAATCGTTACGATTACATCATTGCGCTCGAAGAATTGCACATACGGCAAGTCTTCTTGTGAGTAGCGATTTCAACGATGGCAGAAAGACCTACGAGAATGTAGACCGCCTGCAAAATCGTCGGCCAACCCCCAAGGAGCATTTCGACGACATTGTATCCAATGGCGGAGAGACCCCAGTTTAAGGCGCCTACAACGACGAGGATCCACGTAATCATATGAATAGCTTTCATGTGTGTGGGTGCGAGATATCTAAAAAATTACTCGACCTTTTATACCCCCCATTCTACCACTTTCCAAGAGGGACAAGTATCCAACAATCCACAGCTCTAGATTCCCTCGTATTTCGTCTATAATGAAGGGGAAATGGCAGTACATGGACATCATAGAATGGGACATAGGCATCGATCGGGAGAAAGTGATCGCACCGCAATCATTACTTTTGGTATCGCCCTCTCCCCACTTTTCATCATCCTCGTCGCCGGCCTCGTCGCTCACGCCGATCTCTTGAGAATTATCTCCTATCTTGGCCTCTCCCTCACTCGACTCATTACCGCTTATGGAATTGCGCTTTTTATCGCCGTATCTCTTTCTCTTCTCCTCTCTCTCTTTAAAACCGGAGACCGTGCTATTCCCTTTCTTGACGCGCTTCAAAATATTCCCTCTTTCGCCCTGATCCCGCTTTTCGCTTTAGCCTTCGGATATTCAAGCATCATGATTATCCTCTTTGCGGTAACCTCAATCGTCTGGCCCATTCTCTTCAATGTGCTCTCCGCCATGAAAACGGCACGAGAAGATTTGAGCGAAGCGGCCACCATTTTCCACTGTACCGGGTGGAATAGAGCGCTTCATTTCCTTCTCCCTGTAGGTGTTCCGGCTATGGTCACCGGATCTCTCGTTGGCATCAGTATCGGTTGGGAAGCGATTATTGGCGCTGAAATTATTGGAAGTGCAGAAGGAATAGGCTCTCTTTTGAACACCGCAGGAAACACCGGAGATTCCCCTGTTCTTTTTTCTGGTATTGCCATTCTCTTGGCTTTGGTCGTTCTTATCAACAAATTCATCTGGCTTCCGCTTATCAAAGAGAGTCGTCTCTATAGCGGAGAGTGACCAATAGAACAACCAGAAAATAATATGCAAAATAATACACAGAATAATATTCTTGCCATCTCCCATATCACTCACGAATTCCCCCAAGACGAGAGGAATTATATGCTCGTGTTAAATGACGTTTCTTTTTCGGCACAGAAAGGAGAATTTCTCTCCCTCCTTGGACCTTCCGGCGCGGGGAAATCAACGCTCCTTCGCGTTATCGCCGGTCTTGAAAAACCGACCTTTGGAGAAGTGGAGAGAAACACCGAAGAAATGACTATGGTCTTTCAGCACTATGCCCTGTTCCCATGGCTTACGGCGGAAGAAAATGTGGGCTTCGGCCTTCGCATGAAGGGCCTCTCCGAAAAAGAGTGGCGAAGAGTGGCGAAAGAAAAAATGGCGGAAGTGGGCCTTGGTGGCATGGGCCATGTCCATCCAAAAGAGCTCTCCGGTGGCATGCGTCAAAGAGTGGGCATTGCCCGAGCGCTCTCCATGAGTCCTGACCTCTTGCTTCTCGATGAGCCGTTTTCTAATCTTGACTCCATTACCGCAACCTTTCTCAAAAAAGATCTACTGGAGATTTGGAAGAAATACAAAATGACTATTATTATGGTAAATCACCTTATTGAAGATGCGGTTGAACTCTCTAATCGAATCTTGGTTTTCTCCGGTCGTCCCGCTCGTATTAAAAAAGAATTTGCGCTCAAAACTCCTCGCCCCCGCGACACTCGAAAAAAAGCGTTTTACACATTGAACGACGAAATCACCGCGCTTCTTGCCGAAGA
Source organism: Patescibacteria group bacterium (assembly GCA_038062775.1). GTDB lineage: Bacteria > Patescibacteriota > Minisyncoccia > Phycocordibacterales > JAKFXT01 > JBBTWL01. The sequence continues at coordinate 2,855 of JBBTWL010000082.1, forward strand.
AATCCAAAACTCCCACGAAACGCTTCTGCGAGAGAAAAAGAAGCCCGTTTAGACTCCGTAACCCTCATGTCAAGGTTCTCATGTCAAGGTTCAACCTTGACAGTGTTTCTCCATAACCCTCGTGTCAAGGTCCTCATGTCAAGGTTCAACCTTGACAGTGTTCTCAAGCTTTATGCAACACTAAGTGTTGCATAAAGGGTCTACGCCGATCCCGTACTTCTCGAGAACATATTTTCTCCGCGAGGAGTTCCGTAAATTTGAGACCCAAGAAGCCCTGCCGGTTCAAAAAACGTATTTCCATCACGCCAGTTTTCTGGATTGGTACCAGAGGTAAGGGGGTTTATCCGTGCCATAGGAATTCGAAGAACTACTCCGAAAGAAACTCCCGCACACCATTTCCTACATTCTTCCGAAATTTCGGGCGTTTCATCAAGGATAACTATTTCAGCGTCATTTATCTTGTGCTCAAGAAGAAGTTTTTCTCCATCATTTGAAAGCCCAGAAGATTCTCCACTTCCACTAAATGGAAGAAGTAAATCTCCTGAAACTCCGGGGACAGAATCATCATCGGTTCGTTCAATAAGAAAGAAACTGTTCGGGGCAATACTTCCAGAAAGTGAAAGTTCCGGCGCTCCATCTTCGGCTCGAAGAACAATTTTTGAAAGATCAATATGGTATGAAGTGTTGTTGAAGAGTTCAATCCATTCATTGGCAGAAGAACTTGCTGTCCCCGCCCAGCCTATTTCATTGATAACTATAGGTCGATTGATGTATTCAAAAGAAAGAGAAGTTGAAGTTGCGGAATTTCCACTCAAATCTGTGGCAATGACTGAAATTGAATGTGCTCCAGAGATAAGAGAAAGATCCGCTTCAGTTTCAGTGCTCGTTGCCGAAAGCACCCCATCAATTTGAACCAAAAAATGCGAAATGTCCGTTGCCGTTGAGCTCCACGAAAGCCTTACCTCTCCACCACCCAAAACACAAGAAGAAGAAACAAGAGAAGATGCGCACTCAGAAATAGTGGCGGATATGTCTGGAGAAGTAGTGTCAGAAATGACGGCAGGGGGAGACTCCGGAGGAGCCGGTAAAGAAGGAGGAGAGGCTTCTGTATTTTCGGGTGGAGTTTCGACAACGTTATTTACCGCAAGAACTGGTCCTCCGCCACCTCCCCCAAACCCAGGAGAGACCGGAAATAAAATGTCGGGGATAGGAAAAGAAGGAGGCACAGAAGAAGTGCCTGGCGTTTCTCGGTTGGCTGAAGATACTACGCTCTCTGCATTGTTCTCTCTGTTGTTTAGGGAAAGAATGGGAAGATTCGGAGCGGAAAGAGTGGTCAGAGACTCTCTCGGAATTGAAGAAGCAAGGGCAAGGGTTGTCTTCTGAACAAAAGTAACGGTATTTTTTACTCCCTCTTTCGTCTTTTCTTCTACAAAATCTCTTCCGAGAATCGCAAGAGTTTTTATGGCATATGCTCCCCCCGTTGCAAAATTTCCGGCGGTGTGTCCGATATTTTCTATCGCGGTGACTGTAGCATTAATTTTTCCCACCACATGGGCGACCGATTGCCAAATATTTTCTTTCACTGAAAATTCCCAGTAATAGTAAATTCCCGCGATGGCCTTTCTCACCCCGCTCCTCGACGAAACAAATTGTTGCTCGCGCATTTGTGCTTCATTCCGAACGAGGAGCTCTTCCCATTTTCTTTTTTCTTCTTCCTTATATCTTTTCTTTTCCGCTTCCGCTTCCTTAAAAAACAATTCAACCACCCCCGCTCCATTTACAATAATTTGAGGTGAAAGTTGGACGAAGTAGTCTGACAAAACAGATGTATTGCCATTATAAGAAATCTGACGGATTCTATTACCATAACCATCATTAGTAGATATAACTAATTTATATTTTTTTCCTGTCTTTGGATCAATACTGTAACCATAATCCGAATCGTACTCTCTCACCCCAGGTTCCGAATATTGATACACAGAATTTTGGACACTATCGGCACTGTAAAAATTCTTATTTGAATAAAGAGCCATTTCATCAAAATAACTCTCAAGACTTGAAAGTATTTTTATTTTTTCTCCTTTAGTCAAAACTTCTTTTGCGAGGCCTTTCATCGTCTCCCGATTTTGAGTGTTACCCGTCCAGTTTTCATAGGGACTTTCTCCCGTGTAATAGCCATCCGTTCCCTCCCCCATGTGAGGATCATTTCTTGTGTGATCCGGCACTCCCATATCTTCAATTAAGTGAAGGATATGCCCTAGTCCCAAGTAGGCTCGAATCTCATCTCCCGTCGCGTAGTAGTGAAGAATTTTTGGCCAGGTGAAATCATTGAGTTCTCCTTGAATCACCACTCTTTTCCCTTCAATTTTCTTTTCAAAAAGCTTTGTTTCTCCAAGAGCGCCGAGCTCATTCATCGCCCAGTATTTTGCCGAATCCATTCCATAGAGCCCGATATTTCGAATGGGATCATAGAAATGATTTATCGCTCTCGTTGAAGGGCTATCTTCTTCAATCGAACCTTGAATGATGAGTTCTTTTATTTCTTTTGAAATATCTCCTTCGTCTTTGGAGAAATTATAGAAATCAACTATCTCTTGGGTAAAGCCAGCATGAGTGGTTGTGGGCTTATAGGCAAAAGACTGAAAAGGAAAAAGAAGAAAAAGAAAAATAAGTCCAAGTTTTATGGTTTTACTATTTTCCATACTTTCGTAAATGGATTTAAGGATATGTCAGCCATTTCAGTACTTTCACTTCCCTTTGGGATAAATATTCGATCTTTAGTACCCACAATATTTGAATAAGAATCTTCTTTATTTATATATGTATATTTGAAAGTACACCCAACAGGTTTTTCACTACAAATCTTTGTTCCTTTATTTCGAATCTCACTAAAAAAATCGAAGCTTACTTTTAGATCTCCATATTTTTCTAGTTCCTTCTTGTACTTCTCAAGCTCCGCCTTTCTCTCCGTCACCGCGTAATATTTAACCACCTCGTTCGGGTCATTCGTTTTGAGCGCCTGAAGAAACATATCAAATGTTTCTTCAGGCGTTTTTCCTCCGATAGTGTCTTTTTTTATTTCTTCTCCTAAACGAGCTTCTTCCGCGTAAAATTCTTGTATCGCTTTTATTCCCTGTTCCTTGGTGTACTTCTGCACAGCATAACCAAGTGCCAAAAGAAACAAAAGAATGACAAATCCGCCAAGCGCGATAACTCCTATAAATTTCAAAAGCACCTTCCACCAAGAATCTTTCTCTCCTTCTCCCGATTTCGGAAGCCCAATTTTCATTCCCCAAAGTATATCACTAAAACTTCTCCGCTTCCTGCAAACAAAAAAAATCGGAAGCTTCGTGCAAAGCTTCCGATTCCCGGTGTCGCGAATAAACTAGAGAACGATCATCCTGACGCCAACCCCAAGCTCAAGGAGCGACCTCCGCACCACCCTATCATCCTTGAGAGAGAAATGCAGAACTTCCGTAAGCACGCCGATCCCCGAATCCTTCAGGTAAAAAATTGCCTCGACAGTCCTCACCCCTTCCAGCAATCCAAGCATCTTTCGAAGTTTCCAAGTGAGCGAAACGCCGACTTTCGTGCCCGGCAGAAGACTGACTCGTATGCGCTCGTCATCGAAGCGAACGAGGGTGATGAGGGAAAGGCTCCGAGCAATCTTCAGTCGTTGCCCACAAGCAACAGAATGTCTCACCACTATCGGGCCAGGGATTTCTTTTCGAGCAATTTGTGACGGCATAATGCCTCCCGTTTTGGTTCGTATTGTTTACTACCTAAATACTTTTTTACTCGCTTTGAGAAAGAAAGTCAATGGAAATAGAGATACAGTAAAGAAGAACCCCAATACACAAATAATACGCGATCGCGTATTATTTGTGTATTGGGGTTTTCAGCTCGAAAAAAAACGAAAAACACAAGAAGAAAATTAGTTACCGAATACCGGAATCGAGCGAAAGATCAAGGGTAACAATAACTCCCGGGATGATATCCACTTCCACCTCTTTGAGTGTTGGCATCGGACTCAAGGCTTCAGATTTTCGAATACGATAATGACCGGCGGGAAGGGAGAGCGAAAAGACACCGTCCGCATCAGACTCAAATGTTTTCACCACCATCCCTGAACCCTCAAAGACTTCGAACTTTTCCGCTACTCCCCTTGGGGCGCATTGTGGATTTGGCGGAATCCGCTCTACCGGGCAAACTGGACCGAGAGTCGCTTTGCCTTTCAGTATCCCTTCGGTCGCTTCGGTAAAAGTAAAAGTTTGGGCAATCGTCTCAAGCATTTTTGAAAACTTTTCACGATCAAACTCTTTAACCGTCCCAGGTTCGTAATTTCCAATATTCGTCGAATGGAGAAGCTCAACAATTTCTACACACGTGTTTCCCCGAAGTGAGCGATATATCTTTGATTCATAAAAATTCCCTGCTCCTGCCCCATTTGAAGAATAGGCTTTAAAAGAAGCGCCGTTAATATCTCGAGACCCTCCTCCCGCTTCTCCTTCCTTCTCTCGATAACAACGAGAAAGAGAGGAGGTTGCAGAGTCGGCTCCAACGAACACTCCTGCTTCGAACAGATTGGTTCCTTCAAAAAAACTCTCCGGAAGCCACACGCCCACTACTGGGTGCGTCGTCGCAGAAAGATATCCTTCAAACTCTTGCTTGTTCAGCATTGCATCTTTCGGATGCAGAAGAGAAAACCCAACAGCCGAATTGTGATATTCAAGTGAATCCTTTGGAGCCACAGCGGAAGGCGTCCCATTTACAAAATAATAAGCGCCTCCGAGAACAAGAAAAAGAACCATGACAAACGAAAGAAAAAATTTCATGCTCGCAGTATATCAAAAAAGTATACCAAAAAGATTCTCACAGAAGCGGCTTACTCTAATTCTAAAT
>JBBTWL010000083.1:0-3010 GCA_038062775.1 Patescibacteria group bacterium
CTTTTCCCCCAAATTTTTCATATTCCGAACTCTTGGAATCCTTCTGCTGTTCTTGAAGATTATCCCACACCTCTTCGCGTTCTCTTCGAAGAGAAACCTTGGCCTCTTCGAGTTTCTCCTTAGCCACTTTTACAAAGTCTCCTCGGCGCTCTGCGGTAAGCTCTGGGAAAGCGACTCGAATCCCAACATCATCCACCGCCACCGAAAGACCAAGATTCGAGGTCTGAATCCCTTTTTCAATTTCCTTAATTTGAGTCTTATCCCAGGGGGAAATTCGAAGCGTGCGAGGATCTTCAACCGTAATAGAGGCCACTTGATGTATCGGCATCTTGGAGCCATAGACCTCAATCCGGAGAGAATCAAGAATAGCGGGGGTAGCACGGCCAGTACGGATGCCTCGATACTCCTTTTGGAGCCATTCTTCTACAGACTTCGTCTTTTGTTTAAAGACAGCAAAGTTATTCGCCATAACGAAAGAAGTCTAGCATAGAGCGAGAAAATTACCCCGTTAAAAAATGCCCCGTGGCAAGGCATGGGGCATGCCAATATCCTGCAAGTTAAGATATGCCTTCGGTAAGTTTTCTAACGGAGCTTACAGTATTACGGATAAATACTCTCCCATCATTTTAAGCGACGGTGAGCGAGTCAAGACAAATCGCTTACACTCTAAAATATCTCGCAACTTTTGAGGAAGTTTTTCCTCTTTTGAATTTTCGACAAGTCTTTTTTTCAAAACTTTTTCAAGTCCAGAAAGGAAGTCGTAAAATTCAGACTTTATTTTTTCTTCCTTTGTTTCCTTGGCTTCTTTCGAGGAAAACCGAGAGACGTACTTTATTCGCTCTGAAACAGAAAGCGAGAGAAACTTTTCCGCTTCATAAATCGGCGCCTTCCCGACAAGAGAAAGAATGGAAAGTCGAGATTCAAGCGTTGGAAGAAGCGCCCCTTTGGGAACACCAAAAAGAAAAAGAAGAGTGTTTTCCGGTGGATCTTCAAACAGTTTCAAAAGAGAGTTTTGCGCTTCGGTCGTTATAAACCGACAATACAAAAAAAGAAACTTTTCTTCTTGGAGCGCTTTCATGAAGGAACGCTCTTTGAGAAACCGAGTATCTTCAATCCCCGCCGTTTCTTTTTCCAAAAGAAAAAAATCGGGATTCCCTTTACGGGAAAAATTGAATTTTTCTTCAATCAAAGTAAGTGCTTCTCCAAGAGTTCCGTCCCCTTCTATAAAATAGGCGTGATGTTTCGAGTCGTTTGACATATCTCTCTCTTTCGAGCTAACTATACAAAGAAACTGTTCACCCTACGAGGAAGGCTACTATGATTCGTCTGCTCCTGTCGATTTTTGCTCTGGTCGGAGGTTGGGTTCTCTACTCCATTGTTCGTCACGAACTCTCCGGAGAAGCCCAGCCCTTCTTCGTCTTCTCTCTGATTTCGGTCGGATGGGCACTCTACCAGTTCGGATATTGGAGGGGGCGCTCTTTTCCCAAAGAAAACTACGAGCATCTTCTGCTTCGTGACAAATGCAGAGAGAATTGATTCAAATGCGGACCACCTGCCCCGGAACACCACCGGGGCGGTTATCGTTTGGCCAGAATACTTTTCTTGTAGGTATCGAGATGGTCGAGCGCAATCCCCGTACCCTTCACCACACAAAAATATGGATCTTTTGCGAGTTCGGCCTTCACCCCCGTGCGACGAAAAACGAGTTCCGGAAGATTTCGAAGCTGGGAAGACCCTCCGGTCATCGTGATTCCTTGGTCAATGATATCGGAAGAGAGTTCCGGAGGAGTTTCTTGCAAAACATCTTTGATGGCTTTCACAATTTCGCGAAGCTCTTTGCCGATAGCTTTCACAATTTCATTCGTTCCAATTTCAACGGAGCGCGGAAGTCCGGTAATAAAATCGCGCCCTTTTACATTCATTTTTAGTTCCTCCTCTACTGGAACCGCAGAGCCAATGTTTATCTTCACTTCTTCCGCAGTCTTGTCTCCAATCGCTAAATTAAAATTTTTCTTAATGTAATCCGCAATCGCCACGTCAATTTTATTTCCCGCGCATTTGACCGAAGTCGAGGCGACAATCCCTCCCAAGGAAATGACCGCGACATCAGTCGTTCCTCCGCCGATGTCCACCACCATATGCCCTCTCGCCTCTTGAATGGGGATTCCAGCACCAATGGCAGCAAGAATCGGCTCTTTGACCACATAGGCGCTTTTCGCTCCCGCTCGAACCGCCGCTTCTACGACCGCACGTCTCTCCGTTGAGGTCACTCCCGCGGGAACAGAGACCATTACTTCGGGCTTCCAAATGTTCCACTTGCCGAGCGCTTTATTCATATAGTAGCGAAGCATGGCCTCGGTCACCTTGTAATCCGCAATAACCCCGTCTTTCATGGGACGATACGCCACAATAGATTCTGGGGTGCGCCCAATCATCTCTTTCGCATCAAGCCCCACCGCTAAAATACGCCGCCCCTGTTCTGAAATCGCGACCACCGAGGGTTCATTCAGCACCACTCCTTTCCCCGGAACAAACACAAGCGTATTCGCCGTGCCCAAATCAATGCCTAATTTTCTTGAGAAAAATTTGAAAAAAGCCATAGATAGACGCAGATTCACGCGGACAAGACGCAGATAGTCGCGGAAAAGCTCCGTCATTGTACTCCCTTCCGAAGACTCCCACAAAAAACGCTTGATTTATGGGACTGATGGATAATAAGGGCAAATCTTCACCCCTCATCCCCCCCCAAAGACGTATAATATACTATAGTACATTATACGTCTTTGTGAGGTTATGCAAGGATTTCATTCAAAGATAAAGATTTCGTCCAAACAAAGATTTCGTTCCCATTTTCCGCCAACAAGAAACCCTTACGCCAAGAGAAGCGAAACAAAGGCTCCTTAAGGCAGAACCCTAAAAGTGAGAGGAGCTCTCCGCCAGACGCCAGGTCGCTCATGCCACACAGCTCCGCCAGCCGGCGGAGCTGTGTGGCATTGAACCTCTGTTTCGT
>JBBTWL010000084.1:0-8301 GCA_038062775.1 Patescibacteria group bacterium
TTAGAGGAAATAGTCGGCTCGCCATTTCCGGGCTTTAAGATATTTTTATCCGCCGCCATGATTTCGCGCGCTTCAAATTGTGCCTCTTCTCCAAGCGGAACATGCACCGCCATTTGATCTCCATCGAAATCGGCGTTAAAGGCAGAACAAACGAGCGGATGAACCTGAATAGCATTTCCTTCAATAAGAATCGGCTGGAAGGCTTGAATACCAAGTCGGTGAAGCGTTGGGGCACGGTTTAAAAGCACATACTTATCTTTGATCACTTCTTCGAGCATGGCCCACACTTCAGAGATTCCTTCATCGATGAGACGGTTCGCCCCGCGAATGTTGAAGGCGAGTTCACTCTCAAGAAGCTTTCCGATCACAAAAGGACGGAAGAGTTCAAGCGCCATGTGCTTGGGAAGTCCACACTGATCCAACTTCAGATCAGGTCCTACGACGATGACCGAGCGACCAGAATAGTCGACTCGTTTCCCAAGAAGGTTCTGCCGAAAAAGTCCTTGTTTACTTTTTAAATTATCAGCCAAAGATTTGAGCGGGCGTCTTTGCGCTTGTGAGAGAGCTCCTTGCCCTCCACCGGAGCCCTGACGAATAGAGTTATCCAAAAGAGCATCAACCGCTTCTTGCAAGATACGCTTTTCATTTCGAAGAATGACATCAGGAGCGTTAATTTCTTTGAGTTTGCGGAGTCGATTATTTCGATTGATGACTCGACGATACAAGTCGTTCAAATCACTCGTCGCATGTCTCCCTCCTTCAAGAGCCACCATCGGACGAAGCGCCGGAGGAATAACCGGAAGACGCATAAGAAACATCCACTCCGGACGATTGTTGGAACGAAGAAAAAAGGAGACCAAAGAGAGACGCTTGTTGAGCTTTTCGCGATCAACCGAAGTGGCTTTTACGAGCAAAGTCTCAATTTCACCTTTCAGTTTATGAAGGTCAACATTCTTACAGATGTGATACACCGTCTCGGCTCCAATGCCAGCTTCAAACATTGCCCCGTACTTTACGCTAAAGCGGTGAAAGGTCGCTTCATCAAGGACGCGGTGGAGGACGATAGCTTCCACTTCTTGCTTGGCATTCAGGAGAAGTTCTTTCATTTTCTCGCGGGATTTTTCATCAGTAAGGTTTTTTACCTTCGACTTATATTCCATATCAATTTCCCCTAAGATTCGCTTTCGCTCATCTTCAAAAACTTTCGTCACAATGTAGCCAGCAAAGTAGATTACCTTTTCGAGTTCCGCCGCCGGTATTCCAAGAAAGAGCGCGATACGGGCTGGAACCCCTTTCAAAAACCAAATGTGAGAGACCGGAGTGCAAAGTTCAATGTGGCCCATGCGTTCCCGTCTGACCCTCGCGCGAGTAATCTCCACTCCGCATTTTTCACACACGATTCCTTTATAGCGAATACCGCGATATTTTCCGCAGTAACACTCATAATCTTTTTCCGGACCGAAGATTTTTTCATCGAACAGTCCCGATTTTTCTGGGCGTTGGGTTCGATAGTTAATCGTTTCCGGTTTGGTCACTTCTCCATGCGACCACTCTTTGATTTTTTCAGGAGAGGCGAGCCGAATGGTGACTTCGTCGAAATCTCCAAGTCTGTCCTTAGAGGTAAACGTATGGTTGTTTCTCATAATCATAATGTTGATTTTTACGGTTTATCGCTCATCTCCTACTCCAGGTTTCCCCCACTGAATGGGTTGACCGTCTTTCTTCAAGTCAACATCAAGAGAAAGCCCACGAAGGTTGTTCAAAAGCACACTAAAGGAGGCGGGAACGTTTGGATCTCTAATGCGCCGACTTCGCACGAGGGAATCAAAGGCGGCAGAGCGACCTAAGATATCGTCCGATTTAATCGTCAAAATTTCCCGCAAGGTGTACGCCGCCCCATATCCAAGAAGCGCCCACACCTCCATTTCTCCAAATCGCTGTCCCCCGCTTTGCGCTTTTCCTCCAAGAGGCTGTTGGGTAATGAGGGAGTACGGACCGATAGAACGCATATGAATCTTGTCTTCGACCATGTGGTGAAGTTTGAGAACGTACATATATCCGATAGCAATTTTTTGTTCGAAGTTTTCTCCGGTTCGTCCGTCAAAAAGTTCCACTTTCCCGTCCTCTGCGAAGCCCGCTTTTTTAAGTTCTTCTTTAATTTCCACATCAGTCGCTCCGGCAAACGGAGGAACGATGGCTTGGTAATTGAGAGTATTCGCGGCCAATCCCAAGTGCATTTCAAGAATTTGTCCCAAGTTCATTCGGGAAGGCACTCCAAGCGGAGTCAAAATCATGTCCACCGGAGTTCCATCCGCCATGTAAGGCATGTCCTCAACGGGCAAAATTTTTGAGATAACCCCCTTGTTTCCATGACGCCCGGCAAGCTTGTCTCCGACGGAAACGGAGCGAAGCTGCGCCACTTCAATAAATACTTTTTTGATAATTCCTGATTCCAAACGATCTCCCTTTTCTCGAGAAAAAACTTTGACCGAAATAATTCGTCCGCGTTTTCCGTTCTCCATACGAAGCGAGGTGTCTTTCACATCACGAGCTTTGTCTCCAAAAATAGATCGAAGCAATCTCTCCTCCGGAGTAAGCTGACTTTCTCCTTTCGGCGTAATTTTTCCGACCAAAATATCTCCCGGGCGAACCTCCGCCCCAATGCGAACAATTCCCTCTTCATCAAGATTTTTGAGTTTGGCTTCAGAGACGTTCGGGATGTCATGAGTGGTCACTTCGGGGCCTAACTTCGTGTCGCGGACGGAAACTTCAAATTCTTCAACATGAATAGAGGTGAACTTGCTGTCTTTGACAAGACGCTCGGAAAGAATGATGGCATCTTCGTAATTCCATCCCGACCACGACATGAAAGCCACCAAAACATTCTGTCCGATGGCAATTTGTCCTTGATCGCTTGAAGAAGTGTCCGCGAGAAGCTGTCCCTTCTTCACCTTCTCTCCCAAATCAACTGATGGTCTTTGGTGAAAACAGGTGAATCCGTTTGTTCGGCTGAAATTGACGAGGGGATATTCTTTTTTTCCTTTTGCTCCTTCAACGACAATTTTTCGAGCGTCCACGGCCACGACTTCTCCTGGCTCTTCGCAGTAGATGAGACGTCCCGTGTCATGAGCGGCACGCTCTTCGATACCCGTCGCAACCAGTGGAGCCTCTGGAATAATGCAGGGCGTTGCCTGCTTTTGCATGTTACTCCCCATGAGCGCTCGGTTTGAGTCATCATGCTCAAGAAATGGAATCATGGAAGTCGCAATCGAAAAGGCCTGGTTTGAAAAGACATCAATGTAATGCACGTCGTTCTTGTGAACCATAACCGGATCTCCTTTGTGGCGAACTTCGACGTTCTCCTCAAGAATTCTTCCCTCTTCGTCGCAGAGCGTTGCCGCGTGGGCAATGTAGAACTTCTCTTCTTCCAGCGCGTTCAAATACTGGACTTCTTTGGTTACTTTTCCGTTCTTTACGACCGCATACGGAGTCTCGATAATTCCAAAATTGTTTGGTCGGGCAAAAGCGGAAAGGCGTAAAATGAGTCCGATATTCGGGCCTTCCGGAGTCTGGATAGGACAGAGGCGTCCATAGTGAGAGGGATGAACGTCGCGCACTTCAATACCAGCACGTTCGCGAGTGAGACCTCCGGGGCCAAGAGCGGAAACCGTCCGCATGTGTTCGAGCTCGGAGAGAATATTTTCCTGAAGCATGAACTGCGAAAGCTGGTTGGTCGTGAAGAATTCTTTAATAGAGGCTTGAAACGGACGAGGATTAATAAATTGAATCGGAAGCGTTGAGTCAGCATCAATGGTCGACATGCGGTCTTGGATATTTCGTTTCATGCGAGCCATACCAATACGCATCTTTTGCTGAAGCATTTCTCCGACATAGCGCACCCGCCGACTTCCCAAATGATCGATGTCATCCGGAATCGCGTTCGGTGAGCTATTCAAAATGGCGACATGTTCGGCGATAACCCGAAGGTCGTCAATGGAGAGCGTACGCTTCTCCATAGCCTTCTCCTCCATGGAGAAGTTAAATCGCTTATTCAATCGGAATCGTCCGACACGAGAGAGGTCGTATCGCTCTCCCTCAAAAATAGAGCTGATGAATCCTTTGGCATTATCGGCGGTCGCCAGATCTCCATCCCTCATACGGCGATAGATTTCAACGTAGGCGGAAGAGACATCTTTGGCGGTATCTTTCTCAAGGGTAGTCTTCAAAACCTTCTCAAATTCTTCATTTCCCTTGGCAAGACCCAAAATATCGCTATCCAATGTCATGCCGAAAATTCGAAAGAGCATAGTGATGGGGAACTTTCGTTTTCGATCAATACGAACATAGAGCGCTCCGTCAGGGTCACTCTCAAGCTCAATCCACGCTCCGCGCGATGGAATGATGCGAGCGCCAAAATAATTCTTTCCTTTTATTTCATCGGAAACAAAGAAAGCCCCGAATGAACGGGCCAGCTGGGGGACAATAACGCGCTCAATTCCATTGATTACAAAAGTACCGTGAGAGGTCTGGAGCGGAAAATCGGCCATGAAGATTTCTTGTTCCTTCACGATGTCGAGATTTTTATTCCGAAGCTTCGCCATAAGGCGAAGCGGGGCGTCGAGCGAATGTTTGTTTTCTTTGGCGTAGTGTTCGTTGTATTTCGGCTCTCCAAGCTCTACTCGAGAAAATTCGAGACTGAACTTTTTTCCGGAGTAATCTTCAATCGGAGTAAACTCCTTAATAAGATCTTTTATTCCCTCTTCAAGAAGCCACTTATAGGAATGAGTTTGTGACTCAACCATATTGGGGAAATCGACGAGAGGCTTCTTAAACCGGCTGAAGTGCTTCTGTGTTTTCGCCATAAGAATTTTTGGTTAAAAAATGAAATAAAAAATAAAAACAGACAGACAAAAAAATACAAAACAAAAAATAAAAGAGAAGCACTTTTTTGAAGGCTTCCTTTTTTCTGCTCGCTTCCTTAGCTTTCAGCTAACAAGGAAAAATATTTACTAGAGATTGGTAATTAGCCCCTTTTCACCCATTACTCAATCAGATAAGGCGTCAAGGGGGAAGATTACTCTGCCACTGCGTTCCTGTCAAGGCAAGCAGTGGATAGAAAAAACTGTTAGCCAAGAACTCTTGGCTAACAGTTTTCAGAATTAGGAAGTAAGAATTAGGAAGTAAAGAGATTTTTAGATCCCCATAGATTCGACCTATGAAAGAAGGGGTGAAAGTTATATGTTAAAGTAACTTTATGGATAAAATTAATATCTACATTGATGGAAACAATCTCTACCGTAGCGCAAAAGAACTTAACTTTGAGATTGATTACAAAAAGCTTCGTGGCTGGCTTCGTCAAAAATACAACCCAGCAAATGTTTATCTTTTCATAGGACTAGTGCCAAGCAGAACCGCGTTTTATGAACATCTTCAAGAATGTGGCTTTATCCTTATTTTCAAACAAACTATCTCTGTAGCCGACACGGTAAAGGGTAACTGTGACGCTGAACTTGTTCTTAAAACCGTTTCTGATTTTTATACAAAGGCGTTTACTTCATGTATCTTAGTAACTGGAGATGGTGATTTTGGATGTTTAGTTGAATTTTTACAAACCAACAAAGCGGTTAATCGTATTATTTCTCCTGATGAAAACAAGTGTTCGATTTTGCTAAGGAATAAAAATATAGAAATAACTTTCTTAAACGACCATTATCACAAGTTTTCTAAGTAGAATCTAAAAAGAAAAAGCCCCCAATGCAGACGCATCCGCATAAGGGTCTCTTTCATAATGATAGCCAGATAATATACCCATATTATACACAAGTCAATCTGCAATAAGTGGATAGAGAAAACTGTCAGCCAAGAGCTCTTGGCTGACAGTTTTCAGAATTAGGAAGTAAGAATTAGGAATTAAACAAAAGAGTCTTCGCAATGAGCATGGGCTCCGACATACACTGATATTACGCTATAGCATTTTATCAGTGTATGTCTGATTATCTTGAAAATTCCAAGACTTTCTCTTTTGTTCCCACCCATGGCGGGGCAAATTTCATACTTATTTCTTCGTTCTTCCTCGTTTCCACTCTTCTATTTTCTTATGATTCCCTTCGAGAAGCACTTTGGGGACTTTGTACTTTTTCTTCTGCCACACCAAAACTTCAGGGCGAGTGTAGATTTCAGAAGTTGAGATGCGATTTTCTTCAAGCGACTCGAGCTTTCCTAAAACTCCGGGAATTCGACGAGATATGGCATCTATCATCGTAAGCGCCGGAAGTTCCCCACCAGTTAAGACATAGGGGCCGACAGAATATTCCTTTGCTTTAAGAATTTTTTTCACCCGAGCATCTATCCCCTCATAGCGACCGGAGATAAAAATAATGTTTTTCTTTTTGGAAAGTTTTTCTGCCTCGGCATTCGTAAACTGCTTTCCGCTCGGCGAAAGTAAAATTACTTCTACGCTTTGAGCTACGAGTTTCGAGCTTCGAGCTTTAGAAAAAGCTCGAAGAATTGGTTCTGCCCGGAGAACCATTCCGGGACCTCCACCATATGGGCGGTCGTCCACTTGGGAAGATACATTTCCATCGGGCCAGACCTTTCGATGTTTTCCCGTTACAAAATCCCGTGGATTATAAAAAGAGAATGAGAGAAGTTTTTTCTCTTGCGCCCGTTTCAAAATAGACTCATTAATATATGAGCCAAAAATTTCTGGGAAAAGAGTAATAATATGGAATTTCATTTTGGCTCGCCGGTAGGTTATGAGCTTTTTAGTTGATGGACAAGAAAGAAGACTCTACACATTCGAGACATCGGATGTCTCGAATGTGTAGAGATTGTTTCTTACCTTAATTTTTAATACCTACTTCTTGCTTCTGTAATCCAAAAGACCCCTTTTCGGGGTCTTTTGGATTACATCTTCAGTTCCTCCATAGCCTCGTCCACTGACTTTGAGGCGGAAGATCGGCCTCCCGCGGGCTCGTTAATTTTCAAATTCACTCGGGCATTATTTTTCATACCCACGACTCGAAGAAGGGTTCGAATAGCCTTAGCGGTATTTCCGTCTCGGCCGATAATCTTTCCCATATCATCCGGATGAACTTCAAGAGTCAGGAGGACTCCCATTTCATCCACCGTACGGTTAATTTTAACGGCATCGGGATTGTCGACTAACGCCTTCACGACTATCTCGAGAAAACTTGCGTCACGTTCTGCTGTCATAGCGGTAATTTATTCAAATTAATGGTTCTGTCCGACAGGACAAAAACTTCAGCATTATTCAAGCACAGAAACGACATCCTTACAAGAACCTATTCGGCGACCACTGGAATCACTTCTTCCTCTTTTGTTTCTTCTCCCGCGATCTCCTCCGCTTCCTTTTTTACTTCTTTTATTTCTTCAACCTTTTCTTGTTTCTTAACTTCTTCCTTGATTACTTCTTTTGGAGCCACCGTTTTCTTCGGAAGCACATTTATTTTCTTGCCCTGAAGAATCTTCTGCGAAATAAGGAGGTTGTGCATAGTAGGGGTTAGCCGAGCACCAACGGAGAGCCAATATTTGATACGGTCAGCTTTTAAGGTCGTCTTGTCGAAACGAGAATCATGGGAGCCCAAAATTTCGGTGAATTTCCCGCTTTTGGTCGAATTCTTGGATTCGGTTAAAACTACACGAAAAACCGGCTCGTGCTTTCGTCCAACTCTTTGAAGTCGAATCATTAACATGCGCGGAAGAGTAACAGAAGGAAGGGAGAGGGTCAACCCCGCCGTAGAAAATAGCATCGAGGCAATTTCTTTGGAAGAAAACTAATTGAAGAAGCACTCTCTCTATGATAGGCTCGAATGCATCGTGAGCACCAAGGCAATAAGCCAGAAGATATGAATGGCAGTATTATGAACAGCAACGGGAAAGACTCCTTTCCCTCGACTCGTTTCAAAACCCCTCCACAAGATTCCTTCGGAAAAACTTCAATCGAAGGCATTTTACACATGAACTCTCGAGGCAAGGGATTCTTGGCAGTTGATTGGCAAGACGACAGAATTGAAGTTTATCCCGAGAACACCTTTACCGCCCTTCATGGAAACTCTGTAAAGGCTGTTTTTGATTCGACAACTCATTTTTGGAAAGTCACGGAAATCATCGACCGCCCGAAGAAAAAGTATGTGGGGGTCGGCATTAAAGGCGAGAGAAATCCGGATGAAATTCTTCTGGCGCCCGATGACCGACGAGTGAATATCCCCTTTCGCATAGTTGAAGGAAAAATCCGAGAAAATGAAAATTCTTGTTGTTTTGACTTTTTTTTTTTTGTAA
>JBBTWL010000085.1:0-20359 GCA_038062775.1 Patescibacteria group bacterium
TCTCTTGTTGTCGCTCAAAGCCTCGGAGCAAAGGGGGGGGCCTTCGCGCAAAAATGGGCGGGGAGAGCCTCTTTTGGATTGGCGGCATATATTCCAAAACGAATGGTCGCTGGCAGGGCAAATAAACTTCTTGAAAACCAAAAATTCAAAGACTTCGCAGGCCGAGCGCCCTTCGGAAGTCTCATGAAAGCCGGAGCAGAAAGGGTTTCAAAAACAAATTTCGACCTTCGAACCCCTCTCGCAAAGATTCCCGTACTAGGCGGAGTCGTCGGAGAAGCGGGCAAGGGGTATCGTGACATATACAACCAAGACAAGAGAGAGTCGGAAGATTTCCAAAGGTGGCTTGGGAAAGACAAGGTGCTTTCTGGAGAAGGCGCGAAGGAGGTTAAACGTCTCAAAGAAGAAAACGAAGGAACCCAAGGAGCGATCGACAGAAGCAATCGGTCAGTTTCAGCAAAAGAAGAAGAAGTGAGAGAAGCAGAGAAGGCGGTAAAAACCTCGCGTACTGCCATGGAGACAGCTTCAGCTGAAGAAAGTCTTCGCCAAGCAAAGGATGCCCTCAATCTCGCAAAGCAAGAAAAGCTTGATTTGGTGAAGACGCGCGAAAATAATCTTTCTGCCATTAGAGACCTTGAGAAAAACGCGAAGTCTCGAGACCAGCTTACCGTTCAAGAACAAGAGACTATTCTTGGGAAGATATTCCTTGGGAAGGTGCGGAGCGCGGGAGCTAACGCCGCCGCCGAAAAACTTATGAAGGAGTACGCCAAAAAGAAAGAGCAAGAACAAAGAACGTGGGCAAATAAAGAAGGAATTAAAATAATTGATGCGCAAATTGATGCGCAACAAAAAATTATCGAAACAGCATTGAGTATTAATCTTGAGCCTCGAGAAAAAAGCTTACGGGGACTCGCGGAAACCAGAGACCTCTTGGTTGGCGAAAAAGAAAAAGAGATCCGACGTCATACGGGCATTATTTTAGATATGCGTTCTCATGGCGCCGATCCGGCATCAATTGCTACTATACAAACACAACTTGAGGTAGCCAAACAAGCTAAAACCGATGCCCAGAAACTACACAGAGAAGAAATAAATCGTCTTGGAGAACAAATAAAAGACATCCAAACCAATCCAAAAAACTGGATTTCCAACCTCTCGCCAGACAAACAAGCGACCATCCAAACCGCGACAACAGCGAAGGGGGCTCTTGAAAAGGAAAAAGGTTCTTACCAAGCAAAGAAAACAGATGAGGACGATCGAGAGAGAGAATTAAAAAGGATTAAAATTCGAAGAGAAGAAGAGGAAACGAACCCGCGCAAAAGAGGGGACGAAGAGGGTGGTGGAAGAAATAGAGGTGGTAGTGAGAGAGACAATGATGACAGCAGAAGAGATGGCGAAAATAAAAGGAATTAGTATTACAATAGAGGAAGTCTATGGAACTTGACCCAAAACAAATTGAAGATTTATTCTGGAAGCTCCCTCCCGAGCTTCAGGAGGCTATCACCTCTGCGGAGACTGCGACCCACATTCAACAAATCGGGAAAGTCCACGGACTCCACCTCGACGATCTTGATGTTATTTTTGAAGAAGTGGGAAAGGTGATGCTTGGGCTCAACAAGCCGGAGAATTTTGGAGTCACTATCCGAAGTCGTTTGGGTTTAGCTGATGAAAAAAGCCGAGCAGTGGTTCGAAGTATTGACGACGAAATTTTCCAGCCCATTCGAAAATCTCTCATGGAGATTACCGAAAAAGAAAGAGAGGAAACTTCTCCATCAATTGCTCCGATAATCGATCCGGCTTCTTCGATTTCATACAAAATATCTGAAGCTCCTCCACAAACTTCACCTGCTATTTCACAAACACCGACACCTTCTTCTTTTACTAGTTTCACTCCACTAGAGAATACCCCACAAAACACCTCTTCTCTCAGAGCAGAGGGAACTCCCCATGTAGAGCCTATGACGGAGTTCACCGGTCCCTCCATTCCTATTCCAGAGCCAAAAGAAAATTCTCTCCCAAAAACCTCGGAGGAGATTTCTCGCGAAGAAATTTTGAATCAAGTTGAGAATCCTCAAGATATTCCCCAAAAATCTCCGCCCTCTCAATCAATACTCACCCAAGGCGAGAAAGACACTTTCGCGGAAAAATACCCCGACCTTGCCGGTATATACGCCCCTAAAAGTCAAATACCTGAAACTTCGAAGGAGGTGACGGAATCGGAAGAAACTCCTCCCGAAACGAAAGACGAAACAAAAAAAGAGAGCCCCCTCCCCCCGCCTCTGGTATTCACTCCAGTAGTAGATCGAATCAGTCCTTCCCAAACCATTTCTACTCTCGCTTATGCGCCCAAAGACGCTTCAAAGAATTCGAGCAGCCCAGAGCCGGTGGGAGACCCCTCGCTTAAAACCGTCCAGAAAACTATTACCAAGAAGCACGAAATATTTCTTACCCCAAAAGATGTACCTCCTGTGGTTCCTCAAAAGCCAGCATACTTGAAAGCTGACCCATATAGGGAGAATTTCTAGCTTCTAGCTAGAAATTCAGAGAGGTAAGAATTATGAATTAAGAATCATGGAGAAGTATGCACCAGAAGAAAGAATCATGAATAAAGAACTAGAGAGGACAACAATCCATTCCTTTACTGATCTGAAGGTATGGAATGAGGCTCATACACTCGCCATCACCATCTACACCATTTCAAAAGTCTTCCCAAAAGAAGAAGTGTTTGGTCTTACCAGTCAAATTCGACGTTCAGCTGTTTCTGTCACAGCAAACATTGCCGAGGGATTTAGTCGAACATCCTGGAAAGAGAAGGCTTCTTTTTACTCCATTGCTCTTGGATCATTAACCGAAACACAAAGTCATCTCCTCATTTCTCGTGACATAGGATATCTCTCCGAGGAAACTTACGCAGAGATTCTCCCTCAAGTGGTGTTGGTCAGCAAGCTTTGTAATGGTTTAATTAAGAAGACTCGGTCAATATCTTCCTCTTAATACTTAATTCTTACGTCTTACTTCTCTCTCTTATGCAGTTCCAAGTCCCGCAATTTATAGAAGTCGAAGATAAGGTGGTGGGACCTCTCACCATCAAGCAATTCGTCTATATCGCCGGAGGAGCGGGAATTTGTGTCGTCTTTTATGTTTTCATTAAACCCCTCTTTATCTCCATCTTTCTCATCCTCCCCGTGGCCGTGCTTTCTTTGGCTCTTGCCTTCTTTAAGATAAATAATAAGCCATTCATTCAAGTTCTCGAATCGGCTTTTTATTTTACTCTTCGAGAAAAGCTCTACATCTGGAAAAAAGAAGAAAAGAAAATTGAAGCGAAAAAAAAAGAAACGGATGAATCTCTTAACGGTCTTTTTTCTCCACGCCTCTCTGACAGCAAACTCAAAGATTTAGCCTGGAGCCTTGATATTAACGAGCGAGTAAAGAAAAATCCGAAAATTTAGTGAGAAGGACTCATACACCAACAATACGTCATGGCGTATTGTTGGTGTATAGGTGAATTCCTAAGGTTTTTCTTTTCTCTTTTCCCATTTTTTGTTCTTACTCTTTTCTGGCTCTTTCTCACCCCATTCTCCTGTTTTCAATTTTTCCTTTTTTCTCCGCTTCAAACTGTGAGATAATGGGCGAAGCGCTCGACGCGAGTTTTTTCTCTGTCCTCTCTTTATGGCACTCCAAGCAAAGGCAACTCAAGAATTCGTTCCGATCAAAGAGGTTCGGGATGGTATTGTGGTGCTCCGAGATGGCTCCCTTCGCGCCATCCTCCTCACTTCTTCGGTAAACTTTGCCCTCAAATCCCAAGAGGAACAGAACTCCATTCTCTTTCAATTCCAAAACTTCTTAAATTCTCTCGAGTTTCCCATTCAAATTTTTGTTCAATCGAGAAAGCTTGATATTCGCCCCTACCTCTCTTTGCTCGAAGATCGTTACCGCGAGCAGGTAAACGATCTTCTGAAGATTCAAACGAGAGAATACATTGAATTCATCAGAACCTTCACCGAAAATGCGAACATTATGACCAAAAACTTCTTTATTGTCGTTCCCTATACCCCCCCCATCATAAGTACCTCGGGGGGGATTGGGGGGATATTGACGTTTGGGAAAAAACAGAGTTCCAGTGAAAAAATTGCTGACAGCACAACGAAGTTTGAGGAGGCGCGAACTCAGCTCGAACAGAGGGTCTCGGTAGTCGAACAGGGACTCGTGAGAACCGGAACGCGCGCCGTGCAACTGGGGACAGAGGAGGTCATTGAGCTTTTCTACAAACTCTTTAATCCCGGAGAAATTGATAAGCCTATTAAACTCACGAGTTAGATTGAAGCTTGAAGGAAGAAGAATGAAGAAAGCAAAATGCAAAGAAAACGAGATGTATCATCACATAAAAAACTTATCGTTTGGCAAAAGGCCATGACCCTCGTCTCATTGGTTTACCAAGCAACAAAGAGGGTGCCGGAAGTAGAACGCTTTGGATTGACTTCCCAAATACAGCGCTGTGCAGTTTCGACTCCTTCGAATATTGCCGAGGGAAGGTCTCGAGGAAGTCGAAAAGATTTTGTTCACTTCCTTCACATCGCCCTTGGTTCAAGTGCAGAACTTGAAACACAATTCGACATAGCAAAAGAATTATCTTTCGTGTCAGAAGGGGATTATACTAAAGTAGTAGAGCTTATAGATGAAGTGCGAAGGATGCTTGTGGTAATGATTCCCTCTTTAAGAACCCTTCAACCTTCACCCTTCCCTCTTCAATCTTAATATTATGGGCATCTTTGATTTTTTAGGGAAAAAGAAAGACGATCGAGAGGAGTTTCTTACCCCGATTCTTCCGAAAGATATCTACCAGTCGGGAGTTCTTGAGCTTCAAGATATTGTGGCGCCTTCAGCGCTCAAAATTACCCCAAGAGAATTGAACCTTGGAGAAAAAATTGTCCGTACTTTCTTTGTCATTTCCTACCCGCGCTTTCTTTCCGAAAGTTGGTTCTCACCCGTCATTAACCTCGACAAAATATTTGACGTTTCCATATTCATTCACCCCATCGAGACCGCAAAAATCCTTCGCCAATTTCAAAAGAAGGTTGCCGAGGTGCAAAGCCAGATTCATGCTCGAGAAGAGAAGGGGCTTGTCCGTGACCCAATGCTCGATACCGCCTACCAGGACCTTGAAAGTCTCCGCGACTCTCTCCAACAGGCCCAGGAAAAAATCTTTGATGTCGGAATTTATATTTCTCTTTACGGCGACTCAATTGCCGAAATTGACAAGACCGAAACCGCCATCAAATCTATTCTTGAAGCGAAGTTGGTATACCTCAAACCGGCCCTCTTTCAGCAAGAGCAGGGGTTTCGAAGTGTTGCTCCAATTGCCCAAGATGAATTGGCCGTCTCTTCAAAGCTCAATTCCTCTCCGCTTTCTTCCGTTTTTCCTTTTATTTCCTTTGACCTCACTTCAGACAAAGGGATTCTCTATGGAATCAACCGCCACAACGCCTCTCTGGTCCTTTTTGATCGGTTCTCTTTGGAAAACTACAACTCCGTGGTCTTTGCGAAGGCGGGGAGCGGAAAATCGTACGCGACAAAACTTGAAATTATTCGCTCTCTTATGTTTGACACCGAAGTCATCGTCATTGACCCAGAAAAAGAATATGAATACTTGGCAGAAGCTACTGGAGGCCGGTATTTCAACATTTCTCTTACTTCCGACCATCACATTAATCCTTTCGACCTCCCGCTCCCCAAAGACGATGAGTCCCCGGCGGACGTCCTCCGCTCAAATATTGTAAACCTCGTCGGTCTTTTCCGTATCATGCTCGGAGGCCTCTCCCCGGAAGAGGATTCCATTATTGACCGAGCTATCACCGAAACCTACGCCCTCAAAGACATTACCCCAGAGGCTGACTTTTCTGCCATCGAACCTCCGCTTCTCTCCGACTTCGAGCTTGTCCTCTCCGGAATGGAGGGGGGGGCCTCTTTGGCCCAGCGTCTTTCGAAATACACCCACGGAACGTGGGAAGGATTTATCAATAAGCCAACGAATGTTGATATCAACAAAAAATTCGTCGTCTTTTCGGTGCGCGATATGGAAGATGAGCTGAAACCCGTTGCCATGTATATCGTCACCCACTTTATCTGGAATGCTATCCGCAAAGAGCTTCGGAAGCGTCTTTTGGTTATTGACGAGGCGTGGTGGATGATGAAATCCGAAGACACGGCCTCTTTTCTCTACGGACTCGCCAAACGGGGGAGAAAATATTTCTTGGGAATTGCCACCATTACTCAAGACGTTGAGGACTTCCTCAAGTCTCCCTATGGACTTCCCATCATCACCAATTCTTCCATTCAAATGCTCCTCAAACAAAGCGCCTCTTCCATAGATGCGGTGCAAAAAACGTTTAATTTAACGGATGAAGAAAAATACCTTCTCCTTGAGTCCGATGTGGGAGAGGGAATCTTCTTCGCCGGACTCAAACACGTCGCGATTAAAATTATTGCTTCGTACACGGAAGATCAAATCATCACCTCCGACCCATCACAGCTTTTGGCGATAAAGAAGGCGAAGGCGGAACTTTCCACTTCTCAATAGAAAACACTGAAAGAAATGAATTCTCAAATAGAAAAACGAGAGAGAATTTCAAAAGGAAAAGCTTTTCTTCTGTATGTCGTCTCTCTTCTTTTTGATGTGGTGCAAGGACTCTTGAACTTGATTCCTTTTGTAGGCTGGGTGGCCTCTTCTTTTTTGGGAATTATCGGGATTCTTCTTTTTTTCCTCTGGTTTAAGATGTTGGGAGTTAAGTTTTCCGATACCAAGGAGAAGTTTCTCACTACTACCGCCATAAATCTGATTACCATTATTCCTATCCTCGGGGCACTTCCGGAGCGATTCTTTGGTACCATTTTAATTATCAAAGCCGTACGGAAAGAAGACGCTCTCTACAACGCAAAGCAAGAAGAAGGGATAAAAATGGAACAGCGAAAAGCTTCCATAGTCGGAGCACAAAATAACCGAGCCTCAGTTGAGCAGGAAGAAGAAAAATCGGAAAGATTCCTTCTTGTCCAAAGAGCCGAGGCTTTAGAAAGAGGGAGGGAGTCCGCCTACGAACAAACGCGGGAGAAGGGGAGGGAGGAGTTTCACAGAAGTGAGACGCTTCGATCTATTGGGGTGGGAGCTCCTAGAAACACTCCGACAGAGTCACTTCGACGTCTCGCCCCAAGAAAAACTTCCACCGAATCAAGCGGGGAAAATGAAGAAAGGCCTCTCGCGCGATACACCATCGAGAAGTCAAGGGTGGCGGGGGGTGTCCCGGATGAGTTCCGTCTTCGACGCCTCTCGGCCAGAGACGTCGCGGAAGAAAATCAAAGAAAGCGAAACCTCCTTAAAAAACAAACAGAAACTCCCGCCCAAGGAGGGGAGCAAATACCAACAAAAGAAACGCCAAGAGGTGTTACTATTTTAGACAAGCTTCGCCAAGCGAAGGTCGCATAAATGAAAAAGTTTATCCCGTTAGAAAATGCCTCGTGGCTTGTCGTGCGGGTATTCCGTATATTACGAACACGAGGGGTGATGCCTCGTGTGAGTTTTCTCGCAGGGGGTTCTTCTTTTTTTCTTTTTTTCTTTTTTTTCGCCCTCCTTCTCCCGAGACTTTCCTTTGCTGCGCCGGGAGATATTACCCTTTTCTTAAACCCTACCCATCCAGCGCCCAAAGAACCTTACACCGTATTTATACAAGGCCTCTCTGACTCATCAAAAATCACTTGGGTGGTTGACGGAAAAGCGGTAAGCTCTGGATACGAAAAAAGTCTTCCGCAGACTGCCGGTGAGGCTGGAGAGCGAAGCGTCATTTCCGCACAGCTCGAATCTGGAATAGAAATTCTTGAAAAAAGCATCGTGGTAATCCCCGCGGGGATTACCCTTATCACCAAAGTGGAGAGTGTCGTTCCTCCGTTTTACCGAGGAAAAGCTCTCGCCACACCCGAAGGAAAAGTTACCATCATCGCCCTCCCTCAAATGACCGACTCCTCCGGAAGAAAAATAGACTCTTCAAAAATAGTCTTCACTTGGAAGGAGGGGGGGTTAGTGATGCAGGGAGTTTCTGGAGTAGGGAAGAATACCTACCCGCTCATTTCTGACGCTCTTCCAGGAAACAGCACTGAAATATCCGTGACGGGGGCTTCTCTTTCGGGAGGAATGGTCGCCGAAGCCAAGATTTTTCTCGCGCCAGTCGTTCCAAAACTTTTCCTTTACGAAAGAACCCCTTTGAGCGGGACTGTTTTCGAAAGAACAATAAACAAAGGTCTCAATCTTTTGGGGGACGAAACCGAGATTGTGGCGTATCCCTATTTCATGAGCCCACAGGGGTTTTTGGGAAACGATGGGAAGCTTTCTTGGCAGATTAACGGGCGCACTCTCGAAAAAGAAGAGTACTCCGGAAACTCTCTTCGAGTTCGTCGACCTTCGACTAACGGACAATCTCTTATACACTTCTCCGTTCAGGACATGAAAAGAGTGTTCAGCGAGGCGAAAGAGAGTCTTTTGATACACTACTAAAATAAAAGTATGAAACCTTTTCTTTTTCTTCCTTCTGTCTTTCCTTCCGCTCTTCCCTCCATCATCTTCATTCTCTTTGCTTTTGTCTTCGGAGTATTCATTTACTCGGAAGGAGTAAAAACTGTCTCTTCGGCCTCTTCGGCTGAAATTGATTACGTCCTTCTTGAGCCCATACCGGACGGGGGAGGAGGGAGTAGGCCTACAGATAGGGTAAATGTGGCAAATTTTCCGGAATACGTAAACAATATGATTCGCCTTATTATCGGCATCTCGACCTTCCTTGCCGTTTTGATGATTACCATCGGAGGATTCAAGTACATGATCGGAGGAGCGTCTCCGAGCGCCAAATCTGAAGGGAAGGAGCAAATTGAAAATGCTATTCTAGGGTTTCTTCTCCTTCTTGGCTGTTATTTTATTTTAAGCATCATTAATCCTGACCTTCTGAAGATTAATCTCACCCCGACAAAAGTAGGGATTTCTGCTCCAATTTCAACAAAAACTCGAGCGGAGCCTATTGTAGGCACTTATATACTTACCAAACCAACAACCTGTAGTACTTCGGATAGTGTGAGAACCAACTGTAAAATAGGAGAATCGAGAGTAACCACTGACAATCTTTCTTATAATGAATGCATCCGTGGAGCGGAAGGAACACCAGGATCCTCGTGTACCCAAGTACTACCAAAAGGAGCCCCCATTTGTAATACTAAAAGAACAGTGGGGGATGCGACTGTTTTCTCTTGCGACAACATTACAAACTCAAACAACCCAGAGACATCGAAGGATTTGGTCCCGCTTGTTCCACAAGGATACTAGAATTATGTTTAAAAAAACTCTTCTCACTGCCGGAGCCATTATCATCATCTTCATTGCGGGAGCTTTTGGGTGGTATTTCTTTTCTCCCCAAACATTTCCTTTAACCAAACTTTTCTCAAGCAACACCACAAAAGACACGCCCCAAGGAGATGAGAAAAACTTCTTTCCTTTTGGCTCTGGGGAGGGCACTAATTCCTCTCAAACAAACGGAGAAGCGAGCGCTTCAGAACAGACAACCTCTCAAACAGAAGAGGCTTCTTTTGGACCTCTTCAAAAAATATCCGATAGCCCCATTTCAGGATTCGGCCTTTTTGAAGACAAGAAGGACGGGCTATTCGTTCTCTACAGCGAGCGAGAAACGGGGCATATTTGGAAGGCGTTTCTTGGAGGAGGGGGGAAGGAGCGAATTTCGAACACCACCATCCCAAGAGTATATGAATCCGTCTTTCTGGATGAAAAACACATTCTTTTCCGATACTTGGCCAACGATGACAAAACGATTGAGAGCTTTCTTGGCACCCTTACTTTTGCCACCACAACGGCCGGAGAAAAAATGGGTTCCATTGACGGCATTTTCCTCAAGAAAAATATTCTCGCCGTTTCAAAAAGCCCCGTCAATTCTTCCTTCTTTTTCCTCACAAAAACTGACAGCGGATCTGATGGGTATATTTCTTCCAGTGATGGGAAAAAACAGGCAAAAATTTTCTCATCGGAAACCGATGAATGGCTTCCGGTATGGATAAAAGAGAGCGAAATTATTCTTACCACAAAACCTTCCTCAAAAGAGGCGGGATATGTTTTTGCCCTGAATCCAAAAACGGGCTCTTTTAAAAAACTCTCCGCCGGAGGGCTCGGGCTCACTGCCTCTTTGGGCGGGGAAGGCAAGACTTTTATTTCTGCGGGGGGGAGGGGGCCAACGCTCGCTTTGTATGATGAAGGAAAAAATTCTGTCATTCCTTCTCCTTTTAAAACTCTCGCGGAAAAATGCGCGTGGTCAAGGAATGAAAAAGGAGTCTACTTCTGTGCAACCCCAAAAGATCTTCCGAAAGGAGAGTATCCGGACTCTTGGTATCAGGGAGCAATACATTTTAGTGACGAAATTTGGAAAATAAATTTGAAAACGAACGAAACGAATCTTTCTTTTTCTTCAGAGGTCCCAATGGACATAGAAAACATTACTCTCTCTTCCAAAGATGACTTCACGGTATTTAGAAACAAAAACGATCTCCTCCTCTATAAAGCAACGTTCACAAAGTAGTTTTAAGGGTGGGTGAAGAAAACTTCTTGCGCAAAAGACTTTCTTGAATGTAGGAAAAAACTCCGCTCACCATAAAATAGAGGGCAATGGCGGAAGAGGTGTAGGAGAAAACGGCAATCATAACGGGAAAGACGTAGCGCATGTTGATTTCCATACTTCTGGCAAGATCGTGCTGGAAAGAGGGTTTCCCAGAAGAGGGTGGGGTCATAGATCCTCGCAAAAGAGTTCCTTGGAAATAGGCCACCACCCCGGCGATAAGAGCGAAGGGAATACTTTTTTCTGAAAGATTTTGGAGTCCGAGAAAAAGCATATTTACTTTCTCCGGAGCGCTCACAAAAAAATACAAAGACTCCTCTTTGATTAGGGGGAGTCCGGACTGGGCGAAGATATAGTACAAAGAAATAAGAATAGGAAGCTGAACGAAAGGAAGGAGGAGGATGCTTGAGAAAGAAATCTCCGCTTCTTGGTAGAGCGCCACGAGCTTTTTGGCTTGTTCTTCTCGGTTCGCGCCGAATCTTTTCTTAATCTCTTCCACTTTTGGCTGGATAGCTTTGGTTTTGAGCTGGGTAAGGTACGCTTTCTTGGAAATTGGAGCGATGAGGAAGCGGACCAAAAGGATAACAAGAATGATAGAAATACCAACGTCGTGTCGAGGAACAAAATCAATAAAAAAAACAAAAAGATTGTATATCGGATCGTAGAAAAGAATTTTTAAAAAATGAAGCATAGAAGAGGGATTCGGGAGGAAGAATAGAGATTATAAAAGTTTTGCTTGGGAGAGAAGCTCTTCGAATTCTTTTTTGCACAAGGCGCGGAGGTTTTTTTTAGTCTCCTTCCCAAGCGGGCGGAGAGTTAAAAAAACAAGAGTGTGGTTGGGAGAAACGTTTGGAAGAAAATCTTTCAACGCTTCATACCCCACACGACGAATAGTGTTTCTTTTGGTCGCGAGCTTCTCTGTTTTTTTAGGCACTAACAAAGAAACTTTGACAAAGGGTTTCTTTTGAGACTCTTTGGAGGCAAAAACTTTGAGCAGAAAGGAGGGAGACTTTCGTTCCTCCACCTTTTTTCCTACACCAAACCCCCGTCGTAGACGGTTTTTTTGAGGAAGCATGGGGGGCTAGACAGCGAGCTTCTTCCGCCCCTTTCTCATCCGGCGAAGTAAGACGCTTCTCCCGGTTGCTGTTTTTGTTCGAGTAAGAAATCCGTGGGTTTTCGCCCGCTTCCTTTTTTTAGGCTTGTATGTGAATGACATAAAACGACTGTAGCGTACAATGTCCTTAAAATCAAGAAAGGGGCAAGAAGAGTCGCGGGAAGATTTCTTCCACAGCTTGTAAACACTATATCACCAGAAGATTCGCCTTGTGGGCAAGTTCCCACCATCACACCAAAGGGCGTATAATACCTCTCACTAAACTCTATTGTATGCTTGAAGATCAGGAATTGTGGGAAAAAGCTCTTATTGAAATTGAGAATAATATTCCCGGAGCAAGCTTTAGTACTTGGTTTAAAGACACCTTCATCATCAAACAAAATGAGGGAGCGGTGCATCTTGGGGTCCCGAATCAATTCACAAAAGAATGGCTCTTTAATAAGTACCATAAATTTATCCTTAAACATCTTCGACAATTTTCTGAGTCGGTTCGGAGTGTTGAATATGTGGTCTGCCGAGAAGAGCAGAAGCAGAAAATTCAAGAAAAGAAGCCTTCTTTTCCTATAAATGAGCTCCCGCTTAGTGAATATTATGTGGATTCCGAAAGTAATTTAAACCCAAAATATACTTTTGAAAATTTCATCGTAGGCCCCTTCAATGAGTTGGCTTTTGCCGCCTCGCAAGCCATTATTCAAAAACCAGGGTTGGTCTACAACCCGCTTTTTATCTATGGGAATACCGGGCATGGAAAAACCCATCTTATCCAAGCTATGGGAAATTATATAAAAGCTCATTACCCCGGGAAAAAGGTCTATTACATCACCTCTGAAAAATTTTCTTTAGATTTTGTGAACTCTATGCTTGTGAACCGAAGGTATGTCTTCAAAGAGAAATACCGAAAATTTGATGTTTTTATTATGGATGATATTCAATTCCTTTCGAAACAAGAACGCACTCAAGAAGAACTGTTCCATCTTTTCGACTCTTTATACGAGAACAATAAACAAATTATTTTCTCTTCAGACAAACACGTAAACTACGTCCCCAACCTCGAGTCCCGCCTCAAATCCCGATTTAGCGCGGGAATGATTATTGATATCCCCGAACCAGAGATGGAATCGAGAATTGCCATTATTAAAGCAAAATGTGAGCAACAAAACACTTCCCTCCAAAAAGAAATAATTGATTATATCGCGGAATCAACCAATGGAAATATCCGAGAACTTGAAGGATCGATAAATAATATTTTCTTCCAGATGCAGATAAAAAAAAGAGAACTCTCCCTGTTGGAGGTAAAAAATATTATCAAAGAAACCACAAAACCAAAGAAAATGTTCTCGGTAAAAGAGGTTATTAAAACTATTTCGGAGTTTTATAACATTGCCGAGACGGTTATTTATGAAAAAACAAGAAAAAAAGAAGTGGTTAAGCCGCGTCAGATTATTATGTATATCCTTCGAGAAGATTTTAAAATTTCCTATCCCACTATTGGAGAAAAATTAGGAGGAAGGGATCACACCACTGTAATACATTCTTGTGAGAAAATTAAAAGAGATCTTATTGTAGACACCACCCTTACCCAAGAGCTTCGAGATATCCGGATGTTGTTAGGAAGTTCTTTATAACTTATGAATATACTCTGGATTTCTTGTGGGTAAAAAATACTTATTCAAAAAAGATGGTACAGTAAAAAAAATTACTCACAGATTATAAAATTAAAAGTAAGAAAAAAAGTATGAAAAATAACACTATTTTAAAGAAGTACACTTATCCACCACTCTATCATCATTATATTTATATATAAAAAATATATGAAAGTTGAATGTGAAAAAGAAAAATTTACTAAAGCGGTTCAGAAAGCTGAGAAAATTTCAGGGAGGGGAAGTAATCTTCCTATTTTAAGTTGTTTACTTATTTCAGCCACAGGGAAGAGTTTAAAAATTCGATCTACGAATATTGACTTAGCGGTTGAAATAACTCTTTCGGCAAAAGTGGAAAAAGAAGGGGTCGTAGCCGTTCCCGCTTCTATACTTTCAAATTTTCTCAATAATCTTCCTGGGAAGAAAAATCTCACTCTTTTTGAAAAAGATGGGAATATAGAAATTTCTTCAGAAATTGCGTCTACCACCATTAAATCTTTTCCTACTGATGACTTTCCTCTTTTTCCTTCAATACAAAAAGAGTTTGAATACCAAATCCCCAGCAACTATCTTCTTCAAGGAGTTCGATCAGTCCAATACTCTGCCCTAACCTCAAATATAAAACCTGAACTTTCCAGTATTTGTATGTACTCCGAAGGAGGACAATTATATTTTGTTGCCACCGACTCATTCCGTCTTTCTGAAAAACATTTCCCATTTAAAGGAGACCCAATAACTAATAAAATTCTTATCCCATATAAAAATTTTATTGAGATAATAAAATTTTTTGAAGAATATTCCGGAGATGTTTCTGTTATATATTCAAAAAATCAAATTTTCTTTCTTTTTGATACTATCTATCTCACTTCTCGTTTGGTTGAAGGAAATTTCCCAGATTATAGACAAATTATTCCAAAAGAATTTTCCACCGAAGCCACTCTTTTGAAAGAAGATTTTCTCAATGCGTTAAAAGTAAACAATGTTTTTGTTGATAAATTCAACCAACTTACTTTCATCCTTTCTCCGAAGGAGAAAAAAATAACCCTCATTTCTCAAAACGCCGACGTTGGGAAAACAAACGTAAGCCTCCCAAGCGCTATTACCGGAGAAGCTTTCGAAATTCGTTTTAATCACCGATATGTTTCTGACTGCCTTCCTTCTATTACTAAAGAGAGTGTGGTGTTGCGGTTTAGCGATAAAAACAAACCCCTCGCTATCTCGGGAGTAGGGGATAATTCTTTTTTGTATATCGTCATGCCAATGAATCGATAAAGGAAGGGAAAACTCTATGGAAAACC
This sequence comes from Patescibacteria group bacterium, assembly GCA_038062775.1. Taxonomy (GTDB): domain Bacteria; phylum Patescibacteriota; class Minisyncoccia; order Phycocordibacterales; family JAKFXT01; genus JBBTWL01. Next base: position 14,699 of record JBBTWL010000085.1, read on the forward strand.
TCTCAAGATTTTTACAAAAATATAAAAAGGGGTATTTTCTTGAAAAAGAAGCTCAAGAAGAAATAAAGAAACACCTTCTAAAAAAAGGGTTGGGGGAAAATCCATCTGCTCTGAGATTAAAAATTTCTTTTAAGAAAGAAACACTACTCATTCACACGAGCCCGGGGATTAAACACTACCTTCTTCTTCATCAAAAAGAAATTTTTTTATTACTCAAAACTTTTATGGGAAGAGAATTTACCAAAATGCTTTAACGGTCTTTACGGAAGAGAGATACCAGAGGTAAGGTCTCCTTGGGTATTTAAGAAGTCATACCCCACAATTCGAATATTATTTATTCCGTGGTGGAAAAATGAGGAGCTTAGAGTAAGAGATGGGGAAAATGGAGCACTCTCATCAAGAACATAAAATTTTCCATTCACATACACCTCCACTTTTTTTAAGGGGGTATTTGCGGTTATAGACAGCGGAAAAATTTTTCCAAATTCCTGTTCTTTTTGAGGGAGCCCCGTTACAAAGAGAATTACTTTTGTTCGGAGAGGGGCTTCAAAAGAACCACGCTCCCCACTCTTATTTATAAGAACATCTCCTTCAAAAACACGATTGTTCCCCACCCACTCTCTGACCACATACTCCCAACTTTTAAATTGAGGATCTTGTTCCGGGGCGGTTGGTTTCCCGCTCGTGATATTGTTTTTGTCTATCCAATAAAGAATGGTGTGCACATTCGAAAGAACCCGTTCTTCTTTCGAGTCTTCAGGAGTAAAGAAGGTCGCTTCTTTCCCGGTTGTTTTGTCGAAAAATGTTGATTCTCCCCCTTGCCAGAATCCTCTAAAAACAGCCGGAAGAAGCGAGGTGTCTTGGGGAGCAAAAGCTTCAAAAGGTTCTGCCGGAGAGCTTTGTAAGGCCACAGCGACAACCTCATGCCAAAGTGGGGCCACAATAAATCCGGCGACCTTCTTCTCCATGGGAGAATTATCGTTATTTCCTGCCCACGAACCAACTACAATATTGGGAGTATACCCAATAATCCACGCATCCCGATAATCGTTGGTGGTTCCGGTTTTTACCGCAACATCTTGATTGGGGAAAAAAAGAGAAGAATTTGAACCAAAAGCAGGAGTTCGTGCTTCATTGTCAGAAAGAATATTTGAAATGAGTCGCGCAACATTTTCATCAAGGATCTTTGTTGGGGAAGGAATATTTTCTTCGAGCACCTCTCCATTTCCTCGTTCAATTTTTAAGACCGCTTGGGGAGGAACACGTTCCCCATTATTGGCGAAGACCCCATAGGCGCTGGTCATATCAAGAAGGCTCACCTCACCCCCTCCAAGCACCAAAGTAAGCCCGTAGCGACTCTTATCCTGCAAAGTATTGATTCCCATACTTCGAGCTCTTTCAATAGCGCTATCGAGGCCCACAAGATAAAGAAGTTTTACCGCCGGGATGTTTATTGATTGAGCGAGAGCATTTCGAAGACTTACCGGCCCTCGGTAGAGGTGGTCATAATTTTCTGGACGATAACATTCGGCGTTTGGAGAGAGTGGTTTTCCTTGTGGGTCGCATGTGGTGGAGAATTCGGTTTGTACGTCAAAAAGCATGGTGTCTGGGGTGTACCCCTTTTCAAAAGCGGCCGCATAGACGAAGGGTTTAAAGGAAGACCCTGGTTGGCGATTGGCCAAGGCGATGTTGAAGTTTCCGTCAATGGTTTTGTCGAAATAGTCTCGAGAACCGACCATAAATAAAATTTCCCCGGTCTTCGGTTGTATCCCGACCGTCGCGGCGTTTGAAGCGTTAAATTTCTTTTGATTTTCTAAGGCGAAACGTTTCACAATCTCCTCTGATTTTTGTTGAAGATTGTAATCAAGGGAAGTGGTAATTTTTAATCCTCCGCTCGTCAAAATATTTTCCCCGTATTTTGAGGCGATGTATTCACGCACATAAAAAACAAAATGCGGAGCAAGAATTCCCCTTTCTCTGGGAGGAAGAAAAACCACCTTTTCTTTTACGGCCTCGTCATGTTCATTTTGTGGAATCATTTGAAGAGCGAGCATTTTATCAAGCACGGCATTTTTTCTTTTTTCCAAAGCCTCCCTATGGTTTCCATAGGGAGAATAGTAGGTGGGGGCCTTGGGAAGAGAGGCGATATACGCCGCTTCTCCAAGGGAAACGTCGGAAGCGCTTTTTCCAAAAAAAGACTGTGTCGCCTCTTCAACCCCGTACATACTCCCTCCATAAGGAGACTCGTTTAAATACACCTCAAGAATTTGCTCCTTGGAAAGAGCGCGTTCGAGTTTCACCGCGAGCACCCATTCCTTGAGTTTCCTCGAGATTCTTTTTTCGTTGGTGAGGAGAGAATTTTTTACTACCTGTTGAGTGATGGTTGATCCTCCTTGGCTAAATTCAAAATTTTTAAGATTCACGAGGGTTGCTCGGGTGAATGACTTTATGTTTATTCCGTTGTGGCTATAAAATTCAGAGTCCTCTGTGGCGACCGTCGCATTTTTTATATTTTTTGAAATTTTTTCCGAAGAAACCGCCGTTCGTTTGGTGGATCCTCCGAGGTCATAGAGGAGCACTTTCCCAGTGCGGTCGTAGATCTTTGCTGACTGCGTTACTACTCGATCATCAAAGGAGTTCAGGTCGGGGAGTCTCAAAGTTCCTGCCCAAAAGGCAAAAGCTCCAAGCAGGAGGAAAAAAGCGCTCAAAAGAAGAGGAAGAAGGGCTCTTCTTTTTCGGCCAAGAGGCTTCGGGGTTTTTGAAAGAGTTCTGGTGGAAAACATGGGGGTACCCGCGAATACTAACAGAGCCCTTCTCTAAAAAGAAGCCAGAAACAGAAAAAAAGAACTCCCCCAAAAGAGACCTCAAGAGACCCAAAAAGAAACATTGAGAAAGGAAAAATGCCATACTCTTCGCATCAGGCTGAGAGTACGGCATTTTTCCTTTAGATTTCTCCTACTCCTTCCTTTTCGAAGTCGAGAGGAGGCTCTTCATCTTCCTCCTCCTCTTCAGGATTTTCTACCTCTTCCTCCTCATCTATTTTGGCGTCTATCTCGTCCTCCAATATTTTGGAGGTGTTTAGGAGGAAATCTTCATCATTGAGGAGTTCCTCATTGGTGGTATCGTCGCTCATACGTATTTAAAATTTTTTTACGCCCCTATTTGTATCATATCCTTTTCTAGATGCAAGATGGGTCAGTCCAACCGCAATGGCGTCATACTCGTCATCTTCAGTAATCTTATGCGGGACGTCAATAAGACGCTCCACCATGCGCGAAATTTGCCCCTTTTCCCCTCGTCCGTAGCTCGAAACCGCCGATTTGATGGTCTGCGGAGCGTATTCGAAAACAAGAAGCCTTTTTTCCATGGCGAGATACAAAAGCGCTCCTCGAACTTCAGCCACATGCATGGCGGTTTTCGCGTTGTTTGAGAAAAAAAGCGTTTCCATCGCAAATTCCTCCGGAGAATATTTTTCAATGAGAAAGGCACATCGTTTCCCAAGGAAAAAAAGCCTTTCTTCAAAACACATCTCCCTTTTTGTTCGGAAACATTCAGAGTGCACCAAAAAAGGCTTTCGTTCTCTTTCTTCAAGAATAGCGAACCCCAACTTGTCGTACCCCGGGTCAACGGAAAGAATTCTCATGATTTATTTTCTTTTTCTTCAGGAGAAAATCCTTCCGGAGGCTCTGCGTTGGTAAAAACTTCGGAGACTTCTTCGTTTTCTTCCAAGGCTTCAATGAGGACAAAAAGCTTTTCCGCCTCTTCTCTTCCCAAAGGAAGGGGAGTTTTTGCTCGCCACTCTCCCTCTGTTTTTTCAAAAGCCCATACCGCCGAACCGATGGCTCCCAAAGAAGAATCGTTTTTTGAAAGAATGTGTTTCACTTCTGCCGAAGCCTTGTTTCGGTTTCCCGTGATGGTTTGGATAATAAGCGCCGCTCCTCCCGGGCCGTAGGCTTCATACACAATTTCTTCTACGTTCTCATGGTCTCTCCCCATGCCGTTTTTTATCGCTCGTTCGATGTTTTCTTTCGGCATGCTTTCTCCCTTTGCTTTTTCAATGATCGCTCGGAGGCTTGGGGAGTTCACGTCTCCCTTGGCCGTTTTTGATTCGAGAGCAATGATTTTTGAAAGGCGCCCAAATACTTTCGCTCGGGCTTCGTCTATAACCCCCTTTTTTCGTTTTATTTGGCTCCATTTGTTATGTCCTGACATGAAGGGAAGATTTTATACGAGCTTTGAGCGGTGAGGGTAATATAAATAAATTTCTGAAAGCTCTCCCGCTCGTAGCCTACAGCTTCAAGCTCTTCTGGCGGTTTTTGGGAGTTTCTTTTCCTATATGGAAAAATCCTCTTTCGGTGACCACGCGCCCTCGAGGAGTTCTCTCAATAAGACCAAGCTGAAGAAGGTACGGTTCATGAACGTCTTCAATGGTAGCCTGTTCTTCGGAGAGAGCCGCGGAAAGCGTATTGAGTCCTACGGGGCCTCCGGAAAATTTCTCTACCGCCACCTCAAGAAGACGTCGGTCAGAAGCATTGAGCCCCAATACGTCAATTCCTAAAAGCTCAAGCGCTTCGATGACCAATTCTTCGCTGAGGGGTTTCTCTCGTACTTGCGCTAAATCTCGGGAGCGTTTCAGCAAATAATTTGCCGTTCGTGGAGTGAAACGACTTCGGCGAGAAATTTCTCGGAGCGCTCCTTTTGAAGTAAGAACTCCTAAAATTCTTGCGGAACGATCAAGAATTTTTTCTATTTCTTCTTCCGAATAAAATTCAAGCCGAAAAATTCCTCCGGAAAATCGACTTCGAAGCGGCGCCGAAAGAAGGGCGACACGGGTGGTGGCGGCAACGAGGGTGAACGGAGGAAGTTCCAGTTGGATGGTGCGCGCTGAAGGCCCTTTGCCGATAATAATATCAAGGACCCCACTCTCCATGGCCGGGTAGAGGACTTCTTCAATGGTGCGGTTCAAACGATGAATCTCATCGATAAACAAAATATCGTTTGGAGAGAGGTTGGTGAGAATGGAAGCGAGATCTCCCACTTTCTCAATCGCGGGGCCGGAGGTGGTTTTCATCTGTCCTCCTATTTCTTTCGCAATCAAATGGGCCAAGGTGGTTTTCCCAAGCCCTGGAGGGCCGTAAAAAAGAAGGTGTTCTGGGGAGTGCCCCCGTTCTTTCGCGGCCCGAAGAAGTATTTTCAAATTCTCTTTGATCTGATTTTGCCCGATATATTCATCAAAACTTGCGGGACGCAACGTTGAGTCAAGGGAGAATTCCTCTTTTTGAGGCTTTTCCTTGCCTCGTTCTCGGTCTGTTGGGGAGTTCTTCGGCATACTTGACATTATTTTTTTTTGTGATAACTTTAAGGCCACAAGAGAGGAGAGGGTGGCTCTTCAGTATCGGTTGCCTATGTTGCTCTCTCCCCGTTCTTCCAAATACAAATAAAGGTTTTGGATTTTCTTCCAGACCATTCCTCTCTAAGGAATTGGGCTTCGCGGCTTACCTGGCTTCCTTTCGAGGTTGAGGCAGTGTTTTGTTTTATACAAAAAGGCTTCCCCATCCCTTAGAATCGCGCTTCACTTTCGGGAATTTCTCGAAAGTTTTCCTTAGAGAATAATGTTCTGGAATCCTCCCCGCCTCAATCTCAAGAATGCTTGAAAGCATA
>JBBTWL010000086.1:0-1171 GCA_038062775.1 Patescibacteria group bacterium
ATCGCCTGACGAATCCACCAGGTGGCATAGGTTGAGAATTTAAATCCTTTCGTGTGATCGAATTTTTCTACCGCCTTATACAGTCCCAAGTTTCCTTCCTGAATCAAATCAAGAAGTGTTAAATCCGGACTTCGTCCGACATATTTCTTGGCGATAGAAACCACCAGTCGAAGGTTCGCGCGCATGAGAAGGTTTTTCGCTTCCAAGTCTCCCGCCAAAATTCGCTTCGCCAGCTCTCGTTCTTCGGAAGCATTCAAAAGCGAATACTGTCCGATTTCTTTGAGATACATCTGAATCGAGTCGTATCCTTCACGACGGCGATCATCATATTTCTTTCCCTCTTCTTCCGTTTCGAGTGAGAGCATTCCGCTACTCTCCAACACGTCAATTCCCGCAGTCGCAAACTTCTCATACAAAGAATCGAGAAGAGGAATAGTTTCCTCAATCGTTGGAAATTCCTTGAGAATCTCGTCATACGTGACAAACCCGCGTTCTTTTCCTTTAGAAACCAGCCGATCAACTTTTACCGAAACTTCTCTCTCTTTTTTCGAAAGTCTAGGAAGCGGGAGCGCTTTTGGAGGCATGGGCGCTTTCGGAATTTTTTTAGGAGAAACTTTTTTCTTTTTCGGAATAGATTTTTTAAGATGTTTTTTCTTGAGTGCACGAAAGGTAGCTCGCTTTTTCGAGAGATTTTTTTTCGTCTTTGCCTTTCCTTTTGTTTTCTTCTGTTTTTTTTTATTTTTAGACATACGTCATTATTGAAAATGTATTACAAAAATTTGTAAAAATGGTTAGGAGTAAAATAAAACTAGAGCGCATCCTGTGCTTCCTCGAGAAGCTTTTCAGCACTTCGTTTTTCTTGTAAATATGAATGGTAGGTACGAGTTAATTCCGCCGTGTCTTCATTCCGGGCTTCGTATTGCCGGATTTTTTCGGATAACTCTGACAAAGATTCTTCAAGAATCTCCCGTGTAAGCCGCAAGAGAATCTCCTGCGCCTCTTTTTGAATGAGTAGCACTGTAGCACATCTCTCCTCGATACGAAAGGCCATCTCCTCCCGAAAAGGATCCTCCTCAAGTTTTTGAATTCCCTCTTCCCCGATAAGCTTCCCGAGCGCTTCTTTAAACTTTTCCGAATCAAATCCTCGATACGTTTCTCCCTTTGAAAGAAG
>JBBTWL010000087.1:0-6330 GCA_038062775.1 Patescibacteria group bacterium
TGAAGACGGCGAGTCTTCAGACAAATCTCCTGCCAGCCAAAATGCAGGTCAGAATGTAAGTGAAGAGGAGAAGCACCCAAAGGCCGATACGCCTATGGGGGAACTTTTGGCTGAAACAAAAAATCCTCCGAAACTCGGAGACGTGGTTGAAGGACCGGTTATTATCATCGAAAAAGCGTCAGTCTTTGTGGACCTTGCTCCGTTTGGAACCGGTATCATCTACGGCCGGGAATATTTGAATGCCCGCGACCTCATTCGCAAGATGAATGTCGGCGATATTATCGCGGCAAAAATTGTTGATACGGAAAACAAAGAAGGCTACATCGAGCTCTCCCTCAAAGAAGCTCGTCAGGCCCTCATTTGGAGCGAAGCCGAAGTCATCATCCGCGAGAAGCGCACCCTTGAGCTCGCGGTCAAAGATGCCAACAAAGGAGGTCTCATCCTCGAGTGGCAAGGAATCCAGGGCTTTCTCCCAGCTTCCCAGCTCAAGCCCGATCACTACCCGCGCGTTGAAGACGGCGACAAAGATCGAATTTATGAAGAATTGAAAAAACTGGTCGGCACTCCCCTTTCGGTAACCATCATTGGCGCCACCCCAAAAGAAGGAAAACTTATCTTCTCCGAAAAAAGCTCCGCCCAAAAAGAGAAACATGAAATGCTCTCCAAATATGAAATCGGAGACCTCGTTGAAGGAACCATAACTGGAATTGTTGATTTCGGACTCTTTGTGAAAATCGAAGATGATTTGGAAGGACTCATTCACATCTCCGAAGTAGATTGGAAACTCGTCGAAGACCTCCGCTCGCTCTTTAAGGTTTCTGACAAGGTGAGCGCAAAAATTATCGAGATTAAAGATGGAAAAATTTCCCTTTCTCTGAAAGCGCTTCGTAAGAACCCTTGGCTTGACGCAGAAAAAAAGTACAAGAAAGATCAAGAGGTCGAGGCGGTCGTTATTAAGTACAACAAACATGGCGCTTTAGCTTCCATTGAAGAAGGAGTGGCCGGATTGGTGCATCTTTCAGAATTTGAAAGTGAAGCAAAATTGAAAGCTACACTTGAACTTGGGAAAAGCTACAAGTTCAAGATTGCTTCTTTTGACCCGAAAGAACAAAAAATGACCCTCGCGTGGAGCGGAGACAGCAAGAAGAAGTAAGACGTAAGAATCAAGTATTACGGTTTGGCCCTAAATAGAAGACAAAAACTTCCCGAAGTGCCTCGGGAAGTTTTTGTCTTTATTTCTTTCCTTGATTCTCACCTTAATTCTAAATACTTACGTCTTTCTTCCCTCCCTAGAGCCTTCCGTTCCATTTAGTCATCATCTGCATAATTCCCTCTTCGACAAAGACTCCTGATGCCTCCGCAAATTTCTTCAAAACTTTTTTAATCTCCATTTCTTCTTTATCCGAGAACTTTCCAAGCACAAACTTGAGCACCTTTTCTTCACCCGTTGGTTTTTTCAGTTTCCCTGACGGAGTCGAAGGAGAAATGCCGACACGAAAACGTCCGAAGCCCTCCGTTTTTATTTGCTTCGCCACCGAAAGCACTCCACGATGTCCTCCGCTTCCTCGATTGAAAGAAATTTTTGCTCCACCCAAAGGCAAATCAAGGTCGTCATGCACTATGAGGAGCTTCTCCGCTCCTTTTTTTGAAGTGACATACTTCAGTACCGCAGTACCACTCTCGTTCATATAGGTTTGCGGAAGAACAAGAAGCACTTTCATCTTTCCGACCGCTCCGAAAGACTCAAGCACTTTGGTTTTCTTATTTTCTTTCCAATCCGAAAAATCCCACTTCTTTTGTAAGCTCGAAACAAAGTCTCGCCCGACATTATGCCGAGTTCCCTCGTATTTTTTGTCCGGATTTCCGAGTCCCGCAATGATGATTGCCATAACTTTGAAGTATACCGCACAAAATTTCGACGCGAAATCTTGTGGCAATTTTAAGAAGAGACTATAATTCCGCAAAACATGCCCCAAAAAGAAGAGTCCTTTTTCAGAGAAACCATTCGATTCGCGCTTATCACTCTCGCCATTGTCCTTCCTATACGAATTTTCATCGCTGAACCTTTTATTGTTTCCGGCGCCTCGATGGAGCCGACTTTCTATACCGGTGACTATCTCGTCATCGATCAGCTCTCCTACCATTTTGAAGAGCCGAAACGCGGAGAAGTGGTTATTTTCCGTTACCCCTATGACCCGGCAAAATTTTTTATCAAAAGAATCATCGCCCTCCCCGGAGAGAGTATTGATGTCGAGGGAGAGAGGACCATCATCCGTTCGAACTCAAATCCGGAAGGAACACTCTTGAATGAGCCGTACACACTCGGAGCGAAATATGGAAGTTACGTGAAAACCCTCAAAGACAACGAATACTTTGTCATGGGAGACAACCGAAGCGCTTCTTCCGACTCGAGAAGTTGGGGACCTCTTCCGAAAAAATATATTGTTGGAAGAGCCTTCTTCCGCGCCATTCCTCTCTCCAAAGCCGGACTCTTCCCGGGAAGTATAAACACCAATTTCTAGTGACGAAAAAAACAACGAGGTCGAAAAAACATTTCTCTCTGGATATCGCCCGCGATATCGCAGAATACTACGGATTTCTCCCACTTGCGGAAGCCATGAAAGGAGAAGGAAGAATGGAAGGACGGACAAAAATCCCCGAAACACCATTCACGAGACCCGCTCTTATTGAATGGCTTCTCACTCATGCTCCAAATTCTTTCAACTCTCCATTACTCCTCTACCGAATGGAAGCTCCTTCAAAAGAGAAGAGCGGATTCCCTTGTTTTGCCATGGAAATTTTTGGAGTTCCTCGAAGTGTCGCCGAAGCCGTGCTCTTCCAAATTTCTTCGGCCATTCTCCGTGAGGCCGGGTATGAAGATTTTCTCTTCGAAGTAAATAGTCTTGGAGACCGAGAGTCCATCGCCAAATTCCAGCGTGAATTCAATATCTATTACAAAAATCGCGCGGAAGAAGTGCCCGGACACTGCCGAAATAACCTCAAAAAAGATGTGTTCAAAGTGCTCGCCTGTTCAAATGATCGCTGTATGCTCATCAAAGAGGGCGCTCCAAAGCCTATCTCCTGCCTTTCCGAAGGAAGCCGAACGAATTTCACCGAAGTCCTGAATTTTCTTGAGGGTATGAAACATTCCTACCGTATCAATGATTGCCTAGTCGGAGGAAAAGATTTTTATACCAAAACAGTTTTTGAAATTATTACCGAACGTGAAGTCTCCGTATCTTCAAAGAAAGGAGAGACGAAGCAACTGGAGCGAGGGAGTTTGGCCAAGGGTGGCCGCTATGATGATCTTTCGAAAAAACTCGGGCACAAGAGAGAAATCCCCGCTGTCGGCATAACGCTTCTCTTCGAAGGAAGAGAAGCGACCCCTTACAAGAATTCGAATTTAAAAACTTCTTCAAGAAAACATCCCGTAGCTTCTTTGGTCCAAGTAGGCTTTGAAGCAAAACTCAAAAGTCTCGAAGCGCTCGAAATTCTTCGCCACGCCAAAATTCCTCTTGAGCATTCTCTTCTTCGCGAGCGCCTCTCGGCCCAGATGGGCGGAGCCGAAAAGTTGGGTGCCGCTTTTCTTATTATCATCGGCCAAAAAGAAGCCATGGAACATGCCGCCATTATCCGCGACAAAGAGAGCCGTTCTCAAGAAACTATTCCCATCGAGCGACTTCCCCAATACCTCAAAAAGGGGCATCTTTAGGGAACCGCCTCCTCCCTCCCCCACACACACAAATCCGCCTGAGGCGGATTTGTGTGTTGAGTAAAATTTTACTAATAACGTAACGGCGCGCTTGCGGGAGAAAAGTGAGCGTGGTAGTCTTTGACCTCATGAAAACAGGCACCGTGGAAGTCGTACGAAATGCCGCTGAATCGAGCGGAAATCTTTTGCGTCGCTTTACGAAGCGCGTTCAGTCGTCCGGAATTCTCCCTCATGCGCGAGGAAGCCGTTATCACACCCGAATAAAAACCAAATTCAAACGAAAGAAGGAGGCACTCAAACTCCTTAAGCGCCGAGAAAAATATCAGGAACTTTTGAAACTCGGAAAAATTTCTGACGTCAAAATCAAAAAACGCCGATAAATCTTTCAAAGAATTCACTCAATGGCGAGTATTATTCGAATAAGCAGAGCGAAAAAAGAAAATCTCAAGAAAGAAGAGAGGCGTTCCCTCTCTCTTCTTTCTTTTCCGAAGAAGAAATATCCGCTTCCAAAAATGGAAACGCTTCGAGCCCTCCAGAGAGAAATACTTCCCGCCTCGTACTCCCTCTCGATTGTGAACGTCGGAGAAAAAAAAGCGCAGTCACTCAACAAGCACTATCGCGGAAAAATGTACATTCCAAACGTGCTCTCATTCCCCCTCTCTGAAACCGAAGGTGAAATCGTTCTCTGTCCTTCGCAAATTCTGCGCGAGGAAAAGAAATTCGGGCTCAAGGCCAAAAAACTTTTCCTCCTTATGGTTATCCACGGAATGCTTCATTTGAAAGGGCACGCGCATAGCGTTACAATGGAACGCAAAGAGCGGGAATGGCTCGAAAAGTTTTCGTGTTGACAATAAACACCATTCCCGTTCCCAAACCTATTATTTATGAGACGCGGGATTGCAGTAGGAATAGATATCGGAACTCGGCAGGTCAAAGTGCTCGTTGCGGAAAAAACCGATGAGATCAGAGGACTCCCGAAAATTATTGGCACCGGGATTGCCGAATCAAAAGGTCTTCGTCATGGCTATATTATTAACAGCGGAGACGTAACCGAGAGCATCCGAAGCGCCGTACAGCAGGCCGAAAGCAAATCAGGATTTAAAATCAAACGCGCCTTTCTCTCTATCGGAGGGGTTGGCCTTGAGAGTGCCATTGGAAGTGGTGGAGCCGTCGTTTCGCGGGGAGATGGAGAAATTACGGAGATGGACCTTGAGAAGGTCATAGAGGTTGCTCGGCAAAATCTTCCGGAAGGAGCGATCTTAAACCGAAAAATCATCCAGCAAGTTCCACTCAAATTTAAAATTGATGGTCGCGAAGTGATCGGCAACCGCCCGATTGGAATGAAAGGAATCAAGCTCGATGCCCGGGTTCTTTTCATCACCTCCCTCTCGCAACATCTTGACGACATGATAGAAGCGGTTACCGATGCCGGCATAGAAGTCGAAGATGTCGTCCCCTCTCCGGTTGCCGCCAGCCTCGTCTCTTTGACCAAGACGCAGAAAATGGTCGGGTCTGTCTTAGCGAATATTGGAGGCGAAACCGTCTCCATTATTGTTTTTGAAAATAATCTTCCAATCTCTCTTGAAGTGTTCCCGATGGGCTCAACCGACATTACGAACGACATCGCGCTTGGACTACGCGTTTCTCTTGATGAAGCAGAGAGTATCAAACTGGGCGCGATTACGAATGCGAATTACCCCAAAAAGAAACTGGAAGAAATTACGGTTTCGCGCCTCTCTGATATTTTTGAACTCATTGATGCCCATTTGAAAAAAATTGGGAAAAGCGGAATGCTCCCCGCGGGTATTGTCATGACCGGAGGAGGCTCGGGACTCGCGACCATTGAGGATCTTGCGAAAGCCGTTCTTCGTTTGCCTTCCAAGACTCTCGTCACCTCTCAAAATGGAGAGAAAGAAGCGATAAAAGACGCGTATTGGTCTGTGGCGTACGGCCTCTGTATTTCAGGTCTTCTCGGGGACGGACTTACTTCCGAAGAATCTCACCCCATAAAAACAGCTTGGAGACACTTCTTGAAGGCCATAAAAGACGCTTTAGCCCCTCTTTTACCGTAATCAAGAAAAAAGGCGCAATTCCAACACAAAAAGCGAGCCCCTCAAAGTGGAAACTTTGAGGGGCTCTGTTATTATGCGCGCAATAACGATATGCAACGATATGCCGAAAATCGCCCCAGAAATCGAAACATTTGCCCGAATTAAAGTCATCGGAGTCGGTGGTTCGGGAAAGAATGCGACCAATCACATGATTAACGCTCATGTGAAGGGGGTTGATTTTATTGCGGTGAACACCGATGCCCAGGACCTCCAGAACTCTCTCTCGAAGCGAAAAATTCACATTGGAAAAAATTTGACGCGCGGTTTGGGAACGGGAATGAATCCAGAACTCGGAAAACGCGCCGCTGAAGAAACGAAAGAAGAAATTCAGGAAGTTATTAAAGGCGCTGATATGGTCTTCATCGCGGGAGGAATGGGTGGAGGCACGGGAACAGGAGCATGCCCAGTGATTGCTCGCGCCGCAAAAGAATTGGGAGCGCTCACCGTTGGAGTCGTGACGAAACCTTTCGCTTTTGAAGGATCCCAGCGCGGACGTCTCGCTGACAT
>JBBTWL010000088.1:0-4766 GCA_038062775.1 Patescibacteria group bacterium
GAAACCACGTATATTGCCGAAGCGCCATCCTCCTAGTATGCAACAAATCGAGTCTTCTCGCGAAGAAGCTTCGAAAAGAGCAAAAAAAGGAGAGATACAATGGTCAAAAGAAAAGTGCTTTCAAAAAAAAGATGCTCAGGCTTTGGATGAAAAAGAACGTCTATGGTAATGGCCACCCCCACCACTTCAAGGGCTGGAGGAAAAAGAAGCATACATACCATCCCCAAAAGAGCGGTCATCCACCACGGAAGAAGAAAGAGTGAAGCGAGAAGAAGTCCGAGAGAGAAAAAACGAAAGTTCATACACTTATATTTTTATTCTTCTTTGTGAAGAACCTCTTTTTTGATAGCTATATATCGAAGTTCTGAAATATTCACCGGATTTTGGAAATATACTCTCTGAAAAGTATCTGACGCTTTCGCCTCTATCTCTTCGACTACCGCAAACACTCCTCCGTGAGAATTGGGGAAAACCACATTGTCCCCCTTGGCAATTTCAACCCCTCGAGGGAGGCGGGCTTCAAAATTTCCTCCCCCTTTTCCAACGGCGACCGCTTCTATTTTTTTCTCGCCAATAAAAATAGAAATCTCTCTTCCCGATGAAGAAAAGAGTTTTATCCGAGAACGATTTCCGTAGACTTGGTCCACCTCCCCAAGCACCACTTTGGCATATATCGCCTCATCCCCTTCACGGATGCCACTTTCTTCTCCATGATCAATAATAAACGTGTCGTAGGGAGATCGCGGAGGACGCATCAAAACGTTCGCCAGTACTAGATCAGTCGAGGTTCCCACTTCAAGAGCCTCTTTTCGAAGTTCAATATCTTTTTCAAGTGCTTCGTATTGATAAAGCTCAAGGTCTTTTTGACGAAGTGCGTCCCGAAGAGCCACGTTTTCTTTGAGCAAAGCAGCCTTTTCAAACGGAATCGAAAAAACAGGAGAAAGAGAATTCGTCAACGCATTGAATCCTCGCACAACCGGAGAGAAAAGGTAGATCGCCGCGGGAGAAAGAGCTCGGTGGAAAAGCCCACCAAAGACGAAAAGAATAAGGACGGCAAGAAGAATCGTCTGCACGCGCCGACGCTCCTTCCGACGCTTTCTGTCATCATTGAGTTGGTAACTCATCTTCGTCTTTAATCAATATATCTTCGTATTCTTCCATATTCTCCAAAATTATCCCCGTCCCGCGAGCCACCGCTGTTAAAGGGTCATCGGCCACGTGAACCGGAATTTTGAGCGTCTCCGAAAACAACTCCGGAAGTCCTCGCATGAGAGCCCCTCCTCCAACCAGGTACACTCCTCGGTACATCACATCAGAGAGAATTTCCGGAGGAGTGGTTTCAATCACTTCCTTAGAGCTTTCAACGATAGACTCAATGGAGGAAGCAATAGCCTCCCTGACATCAGCATCGGTAATCACCACTTCGCGTGGAAGTCCGGTCACAAGATCGCGCCCCTTAATACTCGCCTCGGTCGCGTTTCCAATGGGAAGAACGGAGCCAATCGCAATTTTTAAACTCTCCGCTGTTTTCTCTCCGATAAGAATTTTAAATTCATTGCGAACATAAGAAATAATATCGTTATTAAAACGGTCTCCGGCAACGCGAAGGTTTTTTGAACGCACTATGCCATCAAGAGAAATAACCGCAATATCAGTTGTCCCCCCGCCGATATCGATAATCATGTTTCCGACCGGACTTTTGACCGGAAGACGAATACCAATCGCCGCCGCCATAGGCTCCTCGACAATAAACACCTCTCTCGCCCCGGCATTTCTCGCCGCATCTTTCACCGCCCGCGTTTCGACGTTCGTAATGCCGGAAGGCACCCCAACAACGACCCGAGGGCCCAACTGTTTTTTTATCCGATCGTCTGCTTTTCCAATAAAGTACGAGAGCATTTCCTCCGTCACCTCAAAGTCAGAAATAACGCCATCAACCAGAGGCCGAATGGCGATAATGTGGCCGGGAGTGCGCCCCAGCATCTGTTTGGCCTGATTTCCGATAGCCACCACCCGCCCTGTTTTCTGGTTCACCGCGACAACGGTGGGCTCATTAATCACAATTCCCTGCCCCGCCAAGTACACCAGGGTATTTGCCGTGCCGAGATCTATACCGACATCGTTTGATAACGACTTAAAAAGTTTTTTCCAGAAATCTTTGAACATTTCAAACGTTCTTTACTAACTCTTCGAAGGAAATAAGCGAGGTCCTCTCTTCCGCGCGTCGCTTTACTTCAATTTTCCCTTCTTTAAGAGTACTCTCACTCACCACCACTCGAAGAGGAATGCCCAAAAGATCGGCATCAGCAAACTTCTCTCCGGCTCGCAGATCTCGGTCATCAAAAAGTACTTCTGTCCCTTTCTCTTCGAGCTTCTCCTGCATCTGAAAGGCCTCTCGGTGAGCCTTGGAATTTTCATCACCAAGAGCAATAAGATGCACTTTGAACGGAGCGATGGACTCTGGCCAAATGATTCCTTTTTCGTCGGAGAGCGCTTCCACCACTACTCCCATGAGACGCCCCAGTCCTATACCGTAGCACCCCATACTAACGGGAATATCTTCCCCCGATTCATTTTTGTACGTCAGATTGAAGGGTTCTGAAAATTTTGTTTTCAACTGGAAAATATTTCCTACCTCTATCGATTTTTCTTTTTTGAGATTGGTGTTCCCGCATTCCGGACACTGCTCTCCCTCTGTTTCAGTAATTTCTTTATTCACGGCGATTCTACAAGCGTCACAGATAAAAATAATGTCTTCTCCAGCTTCCGTCACCGTCTGAAATTCGTGAGAATATTTTGAGAATGAGCCACCGGAAGCAAAGGTAAGATAGGTCTTACTTCCAATACCCATTTGCTGAAAAATGTTCTGGTATGAGATTTTCATTTGCGCATAGTATTTTTCCAGATCTTCTTCATCCGCGTGAAAGGAATAGAGGTCTTTCATGAAAAATTCCCGCCCGCGCAAAATCCCCGATTTTGCGCGGAGCTCCATACGAAACTTATTTTGAATTTGAAAAAGCGCCAGAGGAAGCTGTTTGTAGGAAGAAAGAAATTGCTTCGCCAGAGGAACAACAATCTCCTCGTGAGTTCCACCAAGGGCATTTTCCCTTCCCGAAGAGTCGGTAACTTTGTAAAGATCATCCATCGAATCCCATCGTCCGGTAGTCGTCCAATTTTCTTTCGGATGAAGGGACGGCATGAGAACTTCTTGGCCTCCCACCGTTTCCATTTCTTTTCGGATAATGGACTCTATTTTTTTGAGCACCCGAAATCCCAAAGGAAGATACGTATAGACTCCGGATTGGAGCTTATCGATAAATCCCGCACGAATGAGAAGTGAGGCATTTTTTGACACCTCATCCGCCGGCGCCTCCTTCCTGGTCTTCGTAAACAATTCACTTTGTCTCATGGGCATTATCTTACCTCAAAGCGAAAAAAGCCCAAAATTATTTGCTACTTTTCTATCCTCGTGTCGTAATATAATTTCTCTTTTTTTAGAAAAATTTGGAAATATCGTGATACGTCACCAAAAGAATAAGAATCAAAAGAAGCGTAAGGCCGAAGGCGTTGATGGCGTTCACGATAACCGGAGAAATCCTTCGGCGGGTAACAGCTTCAATGCCCACAAAAAGGAGGCGTCCCCCATCGAGAGCAGGAAATGGGATGAGATTGATGATGCCTAAATTCACAGAAATGAGAGCCGTGAAGCCTAAGAAATATCCAAGTCCAAATTTCGAAGCGTCCCCGACGAGAGAAACAATACCGACTGGTCCAGCCACAGACGAGAAGTCTCCTTTCCCTTGAAACATTCCCGCGAAGAAATCAAAAAGCCCTACCGTCACGCCTTTCGTCATGAGGGCTGTGGCCCGGAAAGATTCGAGAGCCGCTTGGTGAAGGGGAAGTTTCAGAACGCTTAATTCATCGAGAGAAATGCCAATAATCGCTCTTTTATTCTCTTTACTAAGCTCTGGTACTGCCTTCAATGCGATATCATGACTTCCTCGCCGCACTTGGAAAATGACTTCTCGTCCTTCATGTGTACTGATAAAATCCTGAACATTTTTTACCGAAAGCAGTTGAAGACCGTCCTGACCGGAGCTCGCGAAGATAATTTGATCTCCTCGAGAAAATCCTGCTTTTTCCGCCGGAGACTTCGACGCCACGTCGAGAATATAAATTTTGGCCTCAAGAGAGGCGGTGTTTGCCTTCAAATACTCCGCGGACGCCGGAAGCCCAAAAGTAATCGCAACAGTCAACAGCACCCACGCAAACAAAATATTGAAAATTGGCCCCGCGGAAATAACCGCCACTTGAACGAGCTTCGGTTTATTCGCCAAGCTTTTGTTTTTATCCTTTCCTTCGAGAGATTCTTCGTCTGGATTTTCTCCGAAAATTTTTACATATCCGCCAATCGGCAAAAGATTCAAAGAATATTCCGTCTCGCCTATTTTCTTTGAAAAAAGACGGGGAGGAAATCCAATGGCGTATTCATCTACCCGAACGCCATTTTTTTTGGCCACGATAAAATGCCCGAATTCGTGAATCGCTACCAGCGCGGTAAAAACAAAAAGCACGAGAAGAATGAGGGAAATAGACATGGTGGATTACTCAAGGATTTCTTTTTCTTTTTTTTCAAAGAGTGTTTCGAGATTTTTATTTGATTCATCCACAATTTTTTGCATCTCATCTTTTCCCCGAAATTTTTCATCTTCCGAAATCTTGGAATCCTTCTCCTGTTCTTGAAGATTATCCCACACCTCTTCCCG